>JAGODW010000004.1 GCA_017998025.1 Spirochaetales bacterium | reverse complement strand
GTAATACCTGTCCTTCGCTCCCGCACCTCTACATACCCTTCCTGAATTCCCTGTGCAGATACAACGATTCGTAGCGGGATTCCTAAGATATCTGCATCTTTAAATTTTACACCGGGAGATTCCTCCCGGTCGTCATACAGCACAATATCTTTAAGAGATTCATTGATTTGCATTGCCGTTCGACGCACGGTAACAGACTTCCCAATAGCCAGAAGAAAAACTCGAAAAGGGGCTAAGGCTACCGGCCAAACGATTCCCCGCTCATCCTGATTTGCCTCTACAACGGCTGCCATTAATCTCTCTACCCCAATCCCGTAAGCACCCATAAAGGGATACGCCCGGTTTCCTCTTTCTTCCTGGAAACTGAGTTCCATCGTACGGCTGTAGTAATCTCCCAGCTTAAAAATATGGCCCAGTTCCAAACATCGGGTGAATTTAAGTGGTTGGCCGCAAAATCTGCATGTAGAGCCTTCCTTAACTCCCGATATATCTCCTACGATTCCTCCATCGTAGTCTCTCCCGTAATTTACATTCCGAAAATGGATATCCGGCTTATTTCCTCCGTATATCAGATTGGAGGAATTCGCAACAAGATCATCTACAACCAAAACAACCCCGGCTGAAATACCTAAAGGTGAAAGGTACCCCGGAACAAACCCTGCTTCGATCAACTGCTCGGATGAAGCAAGACCCAGGATCGGCATATTGAGGGTTCTTCTCAGTTTTTCTATATTTACCTCGTAGTCGCCCCTGACTACTGCCAGTGCGAGCCCCTGGGGAGTCTGGTATGCCATCGTCTTTGCCAGTCCCCTTTTTGACACCCCTAAAAACTGAGAAAGGGCTTCCATGGAAGAACAGCCCGGAGTACGAACCTCCTCCATATCTTTTAACGGCTCAACCTCGTATTCCTTCTCTGCAATGGCCACATCCCTGTTTGCCTTATAATCACACGAAGTACATTCCACCACTGTATCGTCTCCGTGTTCAAAGGGCATAAGGAACTCGAACGAACGCTCTCCTCCCATATATCCAACTCCCGCTTCAGCTGCAATAACCGGTACACCACAGCGGTTAAAGATGCGCATATATGCTGCGTACATCCTGGGGAAAAAGTTGTTTAGATCCGCATAGGAACGATGGAACGAATAGCCATCTTTCATAAGGAACTCTTTTGCCCGGATAAGTCCCTGACGGGGTTTTTCTTCGTCCCGAAACTTTAACTGGAACTGGTAGAGAAACAGGGGAAGGTCTCGATACGAGTTTAGGGAACTTTTCAGGATTTCAACAACGGCTTCTTCATGGGTCGGAGAGATTACCAGTTCTTTCCCATACCGATCCATAAAACGTACCATCCCCTTATCTATCCAGAAGTCCCGGCCGCTTCGCTTCCAGTACTCCCGGGGAGTTACCAGAGGCACCGATAGTTCCTGCCCCCCCAGGACATTCATCTCTTCCCGGATGATCCGCTCGATATTTCTCAACACCCGTAACCCGAGGGGAAGGATCCCATACAACCCCTGCCCCATCGGCCGAATAAAGCCTCCTTTTAATAAAAGCAATGTACTGGGTGATTTTATTTCCTGGGGAACCTCCCGAAAAGTTTTTGTAAAAAGGCGGCTGTACAACATGCGTCTATTGTAGGGTAGACCTGATAACCGGGTCAAGAAAAAGGATACGTCAAACCTACCCTCTCTATTGACATTACAGGAGTTAGAACGCATATTCTACACACATTCTTTAAAAAAATAGGAGTAACCAATGGCAATTATAGAAATCGTAGAGGCCAGAGAAATCCTGGACTCGAGGGGAAATCCTACGGTTGAAGTAGAAGTAACGCTCGACGATGGCTGCATAGGACGGGCAGCGGTTCCGTCCGGTGCCTCCACGGGAGAACATGAGGCGGTTGAACTGCGGGATGGAGACAAGAAGCGGTTCATGGGAAAAGGAGTCCTCAAAGCGGTAAACAACGTAAACGAGATCATCGGGCCTGAAATCGAGGGTCTGGAAGCGCTGAACCAGGTGGATGTAGACCGGTATCTGATCGAACTGGACGGCACAGAGAACAAGTCCAAGTTAGGCGCCAATGCAATCCTGGGTGTTTCGATGGCTGTAGCCCGGGCCTCGGCCAGCAGTCTGGAACTACCCCTTTTCTCTTACCTGGGCGGGGTGCATACAACCCTTCTGCCGGTCCCCATGGCAAATATCATCAACGGCGGGAAACACGCGGACAATAAGATCGACTTTCAGGAATTCATGATCATGCCCGTAGGAGCCCAGAGTATCCGGGAAGCGGTACGGATGGCTGCTGAAGTGTTCCATACGCTAAAGGGAATCTTGAAAAAAGCCGGACATAATACAGCCGTGGGAGACGAGGGAGGGTTTGCTCCAAACCTGGAGAACGAAGAAGCCCTCGACTTCATCATGAAAGCTATCGAGCAGGCAGGGTACAAACCTGGAGAGGACATCATGCTGGCGTTAGATAGCGCTTCCAGCGAATTATTCGAAGCAGGAGACAAGAAAGGGTACAAGTTCTGGAAATCGAATCCGAACAAGCTTTTCTCCTCCGACGATATGATCGAACTCTATAGAAAATGGATCAATAAGTACCCCATTATTTCTCTGGAAGACCCCCTGGATCAGAACGATTGGGAGGGGTACGCCAAGATCACCCGGGAATTGGGGAATAAGGTACAGATCGTAGGGGATGATTTCTTTGTAACGAATCCCAAACGGCTCGCGCAGGGGATCGAAAAGGGCTGTGCCAACTCTATCCTTATTAAGGTAAACCAGATCGGTACCATTACAGAAACCGTCGAGGCCATCAATATGGCGAAGAAAGCTGGATATACAGCCGTTATCTCCCATCGGTCGGGAGAAACAGAGGACGATTTTATTGCAGATCTTTCAGTAGCTATGGAAACCGGACAGATCAAGACAGGTTCCTTAAGCAGGACCGATCGGATCTGTAAGTACAATCAGCTGATGCGGATTGAAGACATGCTGGAAAGCACAGCAGAATACCCGGGAATGAAAGCCTTTTATTCCATACGGAAGTAGGGTAAGAGAGAGTCTTAAAACTCGATGCTAAACCTTCGATACGCTCCCCGGGGGGTAAGGTGAGATATTTCTACCTGATCCACCCGGGCGCCCGGAGGGCCCTGACGAACGATCTGGATAAACTTATCTACAGATGCTTCAGGGCCTTCACATTCTATTGAGACAGTTCCGTCCAATTCATTCCGGACCCACCCTGTTACCCCATACCGCTCTGCTAAATGGGAAGCCCAATACCGGAAACCAACTCCCTGGACTCGACCCGATATTCGTAACCTTGCAGCTTTTATTTTGCCCGCTGGTTGTTCATTCATCCGTTTTTCTGTTGGATAGTGCCCTGGCAATCATTCCTTCCAGGTCTGCATAATCGTAGGGTTTGTAGAGCACTTCGTAAGAAATGGGAAAAGAAGGCTGGAGAAATCCACTCGTGATAAGCACAATCTTGTCTTTGCAATACTTTTCCAGAAACTTGATCCAGTAATCTCCACCCAGAATATCCATCCGGTAGTCTGTAACAATTACGTCCACCGGATTATCCAGTAAGTGTTTAATAGCCCCTACACCGTCGGAGGACACCAGAACCGTGTACCCTTTCCCCTGGAGATAATCCCGCAGGGTAAGACGTATGGCATCTTCGTCTTCCACCACAAGAACTACGGCCTTACTTTTTCCCATGGATCTATCCTGTATGTTTTAACAAATCAAATATCTGCCCTGTCAACTCATCAAAATCAAAAGGCTTCTGGAGGAATCCATCGGCACCCTCTTTTTTCAATATTCTCTCCAGATTTCCCTCTGTTAGCCCGGTTACTACCAGCACTTTAGGAGTTCCCAGGAATGAATCTTCTTTAATTTTTTTACAGAGGTCCTTTCCATTGATCCCCGGAAGATCAATATCTAAAATAACGAGAGAGGGCTTCTCTTCCACCATTTTCTTCCCTGCCTCAAAGCCGTCAAAGGCTTGAAGAATAGAGAAATCAGGAAACTTTTTTTCCAGGTACGATTTCAACATATTGTTGAGGGAAACATCATCATCTACAATCAAGATTTTTCGCTTCCCCAGGGCCCCCTCTACGGTTTCCAGCAGTTCTTCAGGCATACGCATGTTCCGAGAGGAGAGGAACTCTACCAGATCCTCCGCATATACCCGGTATTGCCCTCCCGGTGTAGTAAATGCTTTTAAATATCCATTCTTAATCCAATTAATTGCAGTCTGATTCACAACGCCGCAAATGTTTGCTACTTCCAGGGCTGAAAATATTCTTACCTTTTTTTCATGTTTTGCCATGTATTTTCCTCTTGTGCAGTGGAAACTTTACAGGCTAGATTATATGTATTATATCCAGAACGTCAACCTAATTCCTCTAAAAACGCCCGGATTTCAAAGGAGGTAAACCCTTTACGACGCAATTCCGCGGTTAGAGCATCCCGCTCTTTTACTCCTTTCCTGCAGAGGGAATGATATACGCTCTGCAGCGCAGTACGATACTCTGACCCCTGACTGAATTTTTTCACTACTCCTGAAGCCATATCCCGGGAGACTCCCCGCTTTTCGAGCCCCAGTATGAGGAGCCCTTGCCCCTCGGGGTGTTTCCGCAACCGGCTTCGGATCCATTCCTCCGCATACCGGACGTCGCTCAGGGCTCCTTCTTCCTCCAGCTGATCCAGCACCTGGGTTATAGCTTCAAGGGTAAAACCTCGAAGCAAAAGTTTCCGTTCCAGACCCTTCCTGGAGTGCTCGGAACGGGCAAGAAGATGTAAGGCCCGCTCATAACAATTTTCCATAGCTCTTCATAAAAAAAGCCCTCCAGCTTTTATTGCCGGCGGGCCTCTTTTTTCCCCTACAATAACTCTTACCGCTTGGAAAACTGGAACCGTCTTCGAGCTTTCCGCCTTCCATACTTTTTCCGTTCCACCATTCGGGAATCCCGGGTAAGAAAGCCGTTAGCACGGAGGGCCGGTCGGTTCGTTTCATCCAGCTCGACCAGCGCCCGAGCAATACCGTGACGTACTGCTCCTGCCTGACCGGAAAGGCCTCCGCCACGGACAGTTACTTTAATATCCACCTTATCTTCATTCGCGGTGGCCACAAGGGGTTGCATAACCATATAGGCATGTTCCTCATGAACAAAGTACTGTTCCAAAGGCTTTCCATTGATATCGATTTTTCCTGTTCCGGATTGTAAAAATACCCGTGCTACTGCAGTTTTTCTTCGTCCAGCACCGTTTTTTATATTCGTTTTCGTATTCACAGTATTACTCCTGCCTTATGGTATCTGAAGAGGTTCTGGTTTCTGGGCCCCATGAGGATGAGATTCTCCGGCATAGACCTTTACATTCTTGAACAACTTCCTTCCCAAGCGGTTCTTGGGGAGCATTCCCCGAATTGCCTCTTCCAGGGGATAAGTAGGTTTACGGGCAATCACCTTCTCGAAAGTCTCTGCCCGCAATCCGCCCGGATACCCGGAATAGTGATAGTACATCTTGGTTTTCCGCTTCGTTCCCGTAACAACTATCTTATCTGCATTAATAATAATTACGTAATCCCCTACTTCTTGATGAGGCGTATAAATGGGTTTGTGCTTACCGCGAAGGATTGAAGCCACCTTAACAGCGACCCTCCCCAACCGTTTCCCGGCCGCATCCACAATATACCACTTTCGTTCAACCTCTTTTGGTTTTACAAAAATCGTTTTCATTGGATATCCTTTAATATAAATTATCCCCACGGTCTTCATTCCCTCAGCAAAAAAGCACCCCCGGGGCTACTAGGGTCTTTCTGCCTTAGAATGATCCCCTGCAGGAGATATTTCTACGTTTCGTTCTCCTGTTTTTCTTTCTCTTCTTCTTTCTCGGCTTCCTTTCGGTCCTTAATATCGGTAATACCGATAAAGACCGCCAATAGGCCGATCATTAGAGCCAGTAAGGGAATTCCTCCCTTAAGAAATACTAAAACCGCCTCCCCCCATTGGGGCGACCATGATACCGGAAGAACCAGATAGATCGCTATCAGAAGAAGTCCGATTCCTATTGCCAGCGCAACCATGGGGTACAGTATATAGATTTATTTTCTTGATTTCAAGGTCTCTCTTAAGTACTTTTAGTATCAAGAACCGTATGAAAGCCAGGATTGATTTAACCCGATGCGCAGGCTGTGGTTTCTGCGCTGAAACACTTCCTCAGGTTTTTTCCATGGGGCAGTATCACGCCCGTGTAGTACGAGCTATGCTCTCTCCTTCTGAAGAATATTCAGTAATGCAAATAGCCGAAGATTGTCCCGCTGAGGCTATTTCCTTTGAGGAAGAGGATCCCTTACCGCAAGGATCGCCGGGCGATCATTACCACACATCCTATCATAATAAACAGAGTAGGTAAATTCACCAGTATTATTTCGAAAATAGGAACTCCTCCTGCAGTTAGCAGAACAGGGTGAATAACTCCGAAACTCTTTAAGGCTGTGTACACTACTTCCCCATAGCTAACAAGAACACTTAGCACAACGAACATCCAGGCCGTATCCCGGGTCTTAGACCATAGGATAATAGCAAAGAGGGTAGCTACAGCACCTACTCCCAACCTGCTTAAAAGAATCACACTGCTATCCATTCCCATTCGAACCTCCTTTGCCTATCACACGTTGCGCTGTCTTTTCTACCCATTCCTTTTCTCCCGGGGACCATTCCATAGGAAGCACCAGAGGATCCTCAGGATCTGGAGGAATGAGAATTCCTGCAGAAAGAAACTCACAGAAGACGCGGGGATACTCTTCTAACTTGAAAATAGGAATACCATAACAGGCGATCCGTTTCCATCCTATAAGGTTCCAGTCCTCCCAGGAAAAACGCTCTTTTTGAATTTTGATTAAAAACCAAACCGTCCGGGTTAACGCTGCCATTAAAAAGGGAGAAACAGGATCCCTCGAAGAAACCTCAAGGAATTCCGATGAGAAAGTTTCCTCTCTACACCCCTTCTGTATCAGAACCGGCTGCGGGGCAAAGGCACCGGGAAAGGGAAGAACAGGCAGTACCACAGGGGAACGGTAATAGTCCGCCTGAATAAAGGGACGGTAGTACAGGGCAGAGACAGGTGGAGAATGGGGATTACTGTATGAAAAAAACGGTTCCTCCAGCCGCTCCTTAATTTCTGCCCGTGCACGTTGCAGGTTCTGGAATACCCTCACCTCCCAATCCCCGGGGATCAAAGCTCGCAGAGCCTTCTCAAGCCTATGGGCATACAGGGATGGGTACTCTGCCACCAACCCTTTTTGCAATACGTTCTTTAGTTCCCGGTAAATTTGATCCGGCCTATGCCCTAGAAGAGCTCTTCCTCCGTTCCTCCACAGGTCCAGGTACCGTCTACCCTTCCGGTCGTACAATCGGGCATCCCGGGCTCGGTAGATCTCTGGAACCAAAGCCCACAATTCAGAATCCATCCCTGCTTACCTTTTCAAGCCTTTTTTCGTATCGGGGTATAAACTGTGCGGTTCTTCCATTTTCGAAACGAACTAGAACAACAGAAACCGTATCCTTGTACCATCGCCTCAGGATCATTCCCTGCCCGTACTCTTCATGATACACGAGAGTTCCAGGTTCAAATCCATCGTTTTTTTCCGGCTGCTGTATGGAAAATTCCCGTACCGAAAGGGGAAGTTCCCGGAGAAAGCGGGACGGTTCCATCGGCTGAAGACGACCATGGAGACGGCGCATTCGGCAATAGGTAAAGTAGACTTCTTCCCGTGCACGGGTAATCGCCACATATAAGAGGCGTCTCTCTTCTTCCAGATCCTCCTCCGTCTCTTCTCCTCCCCGGGGGAAAAGTTCTTCCTCCAATCCTGTAATTATAACGCGGTCAAACTCCAACCCCTTGGTATTATGCATGGTAATTAACGTTACAGGATTCTCTCCAGCTCGTCCCTCTTCTCTTGTGCGCGCCGCATCCAGTTCTATCTCTTCTAAGAATCGGGACAACCCTTCTATCCCTGGTTCATAGATTGAAGCGGCATTTACCAATTCTTCCAGGTTCCGTACCTTCTGGCTCCCTGCTATCTCATCCTGCGTCTGGTGGTACCCTTCCAGTCCGGTTTCCCGAATGGTATATTCAACAAACCGGGCTAGCGAGTCTTTCTCTAAACAAGCATAGAGACGCCGGTAAAGGGAAAGAAAATCTTGTAGAATCTGCTCTGCTTTCCCTTTCCGCTTCTCAGCCTCTATCTTCACTGCCGTCAGGATACTTTCCGTAGCCGCCTCCGGATGTGATAGGACAGCCTCTACTGTAGCCGGCCCCATCCCCCGGCTCGGTTTATTTACGATTCTCCGAAAAGAAACTTCATCCTTTGGATTCAGAAGGAAGCGGAGATACGCCAGGGTATCCTTTACCTCTTCCCGCTCGTAGAATCGGAGAGTCCCTACAAGGCGGTAGGGGATCCCCTCTCGAATAAAAAGGGTCTCGAATACCCGGCTCTGAGCATTGATCCGGTACAGAATGGCTGTTTCCTTTTCAGGATTGCTCCGGATAAGCTCAAGACAGAATCTCGCTTCCTCTTCCTGATCCACACAGGGGACAATCTGGGGCTCTTTTCCTCCTCCCTTATCTGTCCAGAGAACTTTTCCCAGCCGTCCCCGGTTGTTTTTCACCACTTCAGAGGCGGTTTTCAGGATGTTTTCCGTAGAACGATAGTTCTGCTCAAGCCGGATAATCTTTGTGCCGGGGAAGTCCTCAGAAAAAGTAAGGATATTCCCCACTTCCGCTCCCCGGAATCGATAGATGGACTGATCATCGTCCCCTACCACGCAGATGTAGGTATCAGGAGAGTACAGTTCTTTCAGGAGCGTATGCTGAGCAACGTTGGAATCCTGATATTCATCTACCAGAATTACCCGGAATCGATCCTGGATCCTCTGTTTCACCTCTGGATGGGATTGTAGTATCTCCAGCGGACGGAGGATCAAATCGCCAAAATCTACATTCCCTATCTGCCGGAGCCGCTCTTCATACCTCTGGTAAGCTCTGGGAAATTCCGGGTCCCAGGAGATCTGTTCTAAAGAGTCACCGGGAAGCAACCCATAGTCCTTTGCCCTTCCAATGGAAAAGGTAAGGGATGCAAGCTGCCGTTTCTCCCGGTTTGGATAGAGAGAATGGAGAAGAGCAAGAGAATCCTCCTCATCATAAATGGAAAAATGACTTTGAAGACCGGCAAGGGAAGCGTTCCGCCTCAAAAACCATGCCCCAAAGGAATGAAAGGTTTTAATCATCACCTGTTCTGCCTGGGGGCAAATCCGTATAGCCCGCTCCTGCATTTCCCGGGCTGCCTTGTTGGTGAACGTAACGGCAAGAATTGAATAAGGGTTAATCCCTTCCTGTAAAATGAGATGAGCAATTTTAACTGTGATAACCCGGGTTTTTCCTGATCCGGCTCCGGCCAAAATCAGCAGAGGAGTCCCAACATGGAGAACCGCTTCCTGCTGCTCCGGGTTCAAGCCTTCCAGGTACCCCAGACCCGATCCAGACATACGTGTTCCTCGCTATTTCTCCAGAACCGACCCCTGAAGGGGAACGGCTTCCAGGTCTATCCCATTCCTTCGAATCACCTGAACCGTCACCCATTGCCCGGGAAGAACGGTGGATCCGTGAGATACAACCAACCCATCCACCTCCGGCGCATGGGGATACCCTCTTCCCAGAGAGAGCTCCTTTCCGGAAACAATCTCTTCAACCAATATTTTTAACTGTTTGCCGACAAACCGGTCCAGCTGTTCTTCGCTGATCTTCTGCTGGGCTTCTTCTAATCGCTTTTTTCGGGATAGGGCAACTTTCCGGGGAACATGGAACCGCCTTTTCCGATCCAGCTCAGCCGCCGGCGTCCCTTCTTCCGGAGAGTAGCAAAACACTCCCAGCCACTCAAATCGAGCCTCAGATTGAAATCGAAGAAGGTCCTCAAAATCCTCCTCCCCTTCTCCCGGAAAACCTACGAGAAAGGTTGAGCGTAGCACCGCTTCCGGGAGATGTTCACGGATCCGGGTTACCAATTCCAGGTTTTGTTCCGGAGTGTAGTGTCTTCCCATCGCATGCAGAATTCGAGAAGAACCATGCTGAAAGGGCAGATCAAAATAGGGGAGAAACCGTCTATCCTCCTGGCAGAGGCGTATGATTCCCGTTGGAAAATGCTCCGGATGGATATAGAGCAATCGTATCCAGAAATCTTCCTTAATTTTCTGGATTCTACGGAGCAATCCTGTCAACCCATCTTTCGAACCTTTATCCTGTCCGTATGAGCCAAGATCCTGGGCTATAAGGGTTATTTCCCGAACCCCCAGGGAAAGAAAATCTCGAATTTCCTGTACAACTTCTTCTTCCGTTCGACTTCGGAGGGTTCCCCGGATTAGAGGGATCGCACAGTAGGTACAGTAGTTTCTGCAGCCTTCAGCGATTTTTACATAGGTAGATCCGGGAACGGAAACCTGTAGAGGCCGCCTTGGCTCAGGACCATACTGTTCTGGAATCAGGATCGATCGACCTCCCGCAGCGACTCTGTCCAATAGGTCTGTGATACGCCCTAAATTCCGGTTGCCGAAAAATCCGTCTACTTCTTTGAGTTCTTGAAACAGTTCGTTCCCATACCGCTGAGAAAGACAGCCGGTAAGGATGATTTTTTTCCCAGGGTATCTCCGCCGTAGTTCCAGAGTTACATCGATAGATTCCTGCTTTGCTGGTTCAATAAAGCCACACGTATTCACCAGGAGATATTCCGCTTCTTCCGGAGTAGGCATGGGTTTCCACCCTGCCTGGATCAGATCTCCTGTCAGTGCCTCAGCATCTACTTGATTTTTCGCGCAGCCAAGACTTTCTATATAGAATGTTTTTATTAAAGTCTTCGTTCCCACGATATTAATAATAAGGAACGAACTCGAGCCGTGCCGGTCCACCCGTCGGGTCATCGACCCATTTTATTATTCCTACGCCTACCTGTCCTGGCCGGCCAAACTCAACTTGTGTTCCCCGTATTCGAGCATTTAAAGAACCCGCATTGGAGAATCCCAAATAAATTTCCCTCTGCACATCTACACGGAAATTCTCCCCTTTCCGAAAATATTTTTCTTCCTGTTCAGCATTGTCTACCCGGTACCGAAAAAAGCAGTACCCGGTAAATTCGATGTCCAACGTAAACGGCGTCTTTACAGGGGCTTCCAGAATAACTTTGGACCGGGCTACCCGCGTTGGTTCATTCGTTGAACCGACTGGGATTCCTGCTCCTGAGGATTCTATTCCCGTTTGTTGAGAAAGAGCAGCCCCCTCAGCAGAAGCAGCCAATAGTTTCGGTATTACTTCAAATTTTAACATGGCTCTGGGAGGTTTCTCTTCCCGGGCAATAGTACTGCAGTAGACTTTTACCGCCTGTTCGGACTGAGGAAAGTCGAGCAGGGATTCCTGCCCCTGCTTCATAGATAATTTCCCGAATGCTCCTACCAGCTCAACGGTGGAAGACACTTTCTGCACTTTTAACGTACCTATTTGTTCGGGAAAAACGATCTCATCCCCTTCTATAAAAGGCTGCTCTAGAACCGTACTCTTATATTCGATCTTCATGGCCGAACGGGCTAGATCGGATTCCTTTTCTTTTTGCGGGGTTTCCGGACGAAGAACAAACCAGGCTACTCCTCCTGCCAGAACAAGAACCACTGCGATTCCTGCTACGAGGGGAAAAGGATTTTTCTTCTTTGCCAGAAGCGTCTCTAAAGGCACCGGTTGTTCCTGGAGCCTGAGGTTCTTGTATAGAGTGATAACTTCTGCAGAGTTCAGCCCTAAATATTCTGCATAGTTCCGAAGAAAACCAATGATATAGGTGTCCCCGGGGAATAAGGGAAAATTCTCTTCTTCCAGAGCCTGGAGATACCTCTTTGCAATATTGGTTTCTCGCGCAACCTGATCCAGCAAGAGATGTTTCGATTCTCGTGCCTCTTTCAATTTTTGGCCGATGGATTCCATCCGATTTTCCCTTCCTATGCTCAACTTTCTGGATCGAAGAGAAAATTCTCCACTACGTTGGCAGAGGCGGGAGGATCGTACCGAAACCGCCCCTCCGGAATGTTCTCATTTATACGAATATTTTTAAAATCAAATACGATTTTCTGATACCCTACGGTAACTCCCTCGATACGACGTATGATCCCATCCGCATTAACGGAAAGCACCAATTCCCGGAATCCCTCATCGCTGGATTTCCAGCTTAACCGGAGTTTTGTAACCATCTCTTTTGACTTGTCATCCAGCGGAACCGGATTAGGACTGTTTAGATATGCGATACTGTAATTCCTCTTGAGGAGGATCAAGCCTTGTCGACTCGCCATGGAGGCTATTGCTGCAGCAGAGCGCCGTTTTAACGTCTGCGCCATTACAACACGATACTGAGGAATATAGATGGTTAACTTCTTCCCATCCGTTACTAAAACCTGTTCTGCAGGAACTGAAAAATCTATCCGCAGCAAGTTGGGAGTTTTATAGTAGAGGGTACCTTCCATTACGTCTTTCTCTACGGTGATCGTTACCTGAGCAATATAATCTTTTACTTCCCCATAGGTGTTGGAAATACGATCAAAAAAGATTTCGGCTGTCAGGATTTCCTGGCCTCCTAGAGAGGTACTAACTAAGAATAAAATCCATCCGACAAGAATGAACCGGTTATTTTTCCTATGCACAGTTTACCACCGCCCCTACTTGCATAATACAAAAAGGCTGGTATTTGTCAAGTTCACCCTATTCAAGCTTTTTCAATTGATCGCGAATCTTAGCTGCAAGTTCATAGTTCTCTTCCTTTACTGCCTGTTCCAGTTCCTCTTTCAGCTTCTGTACCGTAGAGTCACGTTCTCCCATTAACTGTTTCAGCGTACTATTCAGATACGTAAGCGAACGGATCTTTTCAAATTGGAAGGTGGGAGAATCTAATTCAGGGAGGGAACGGATCTGTTCGATCGTATTGTTCAAGACCGCCTTGGCTCGTTCTTCTTCTTTCCTCTGGAGGAGGATCATAGACCGGGCAATAGCATTCATTCGAAGCATATAGGGTTTGTACTGAAGAAGACTATTCTTTTCCTCCTGGCTCTGTACATACTTCTCTACCAGAGCACAGATTCGAAGATTATGAGAGGTGTCCCGAAGCACTCGTTCGAAGTCACTGATCTGAAACAGTAAGAGGTACCGGTAGTAAAAGAGGGTACCCTCTTCGTTGAGTTTCTGGAACTCTTCCGGAGGAATAAGGAATCCAGCATCTGTCCGATTTTCCCGGATGAACTCCTGTAAACGGGCTTCGATAAAATCTAGATAGGTACTATATCCATGGGGCTTTACTCCATCCGGCCTACCATCCAGCTCGTACTGTTCAATTCCCAATAGCAAGCGGACTTGTAAAACGCTTCGTCCATTGTTCGCAGTAATGATCCGAATGGAAGATTCCGGATCATACGGCCATTCCTCTAGAAGTTCTGTAATATCCAGGGTCATGGTATCAATATACTAAAGGAAATATACCCTTGTAAAACATTTCCGCGTTCCCTATCTAATTCTCTTTTGATATACTCAGGTTCATGATAAAAATCATATCCCTTGGAGGCTCAATCGTTGCCCCCAATTCTATAGATGTTCCCTATTTGAAAAAACTTGCATCCCTTGTCCGGTCGTACCTTGAAGCGGACTCGAACCGAAAGCTGGCATTCATTGTAGGAGGAGGCAAGCCTGCCCGGGAGTACCAGGCTGCCTACCGCTCGATCGTGACTGATCCGGACGATGAAACACAGGACTGGATTGGTATTGCAGCAACCCGGCTGAACGGAGAACTGCTTAGAGGTATTTTCCGTGATAAATGCCATCATCCCGTAGTAACGGACCCTACCTCTATAAACTCATTCGACGGTTCTATTCTTGTTGCAGCAGGCTGGAAACCTGGATGTTCCTCAGATTTCGATGCAGTGCTTTTAGCAGAAGCCTTTCACGCGGATACGGTGATCAACCTTTCTAACATCGATCAAGTATATACCGCTGATCCTAAACAGGACCCCTCAGCCCGTCCTTTATATCAGTTACGATGGGATGAATTCCGGACTCTGGTAGGCGACACCTGGGTACCCGGAAAAAATCTTCCGTTTGATCCCATTGCTGCCAGGCGAGCGCAGGAGGATAAATTAAAAGTAATCGTTGCCGCGGGTACAGACCTTTCTAATCTGCTAAATATTCTAGAGGATCGGCCATTTCTGGGCACCACAATCGGGCCGGATTGAAGTTTTAGTAGTTTATCGAACCTTGTGTATAGGATGGTAGAGCGTACCGAGGCGTGATTATTTGTCCCTCGATTACTTGTCCACAAACCCTTTAGTCCAGGACCAGAGGTGCTTTGCCAGATCAGGTGGAAAAGCATCCACCTGTGAAAAGTCCGGAAGAGGGTCTTCTTGCCCGGGCAGCTCCTGGATATATCCATCCCGGATATTAAACTCTTCCAGATATTCCAGCACCCGGTTGTACTCTTCCCGGGTAACTTTCCGGTTCCATTCCCCCTGGGGCAGGAGAGAGGAATCTGGTTCGGATAAAGGAGTATACTGGAACATCACCGATAGAAGAGCCCGGTACCTTAGATGCCGGGAATACCATTCCAGTACCTCCCGGGTATTTTCCAGAAGGCCAGGCAATACAAGATGTCGTACAATCACACCCTCTACCATCTGATCTGCCTCGAACCGGGGAGGGCGGAGTTCTGCCATTTTACAGATCGCACGAGAGGCGGTGTCCGGATAGGTATTGGTGTGGAATATTTCCCTCGAAAGGGAAGGATCCAGGGTCTTTAAATCGGGAAGGTACACATCAATCCAGGGGGCCAGGAGGGAAAGACCCAAAAGATTCTCGAAGCCGGAAGAGTTCCACAGTATAGGGATCTTTAATCCCCGGGCACGAGCAATTTTAAGTCCTTCTATGATAGAAGGTATAAACTGGGTACCGGTTACGAGGTTTATATTTTCTGCACCCGCTTCCTGAAGCATACAGCAAAGAGTTGCGAACTCATCCGGAGAAACAGCCCTCCCCATCTCTTCCCGGCTCAGCTGGCGATTCTGGCAAAAGAAACATTTTAATGTACATCCGGTAAAAAAGACGGTACCGGATCCGCCCGGCCCACAGAGGGAGGGCTCTTCCCCCCGGTGGATTCCTGCCCAGGCGATCCGCATCTTATCCCCTTCTCCACAGAATCCTCTCCGGGATGCAGAACGATCAACCCCACAGGCTCGATCACAGAGAGCACAAGCTCTATACAAATACATAGGGGAACTAAAAAAATCCTTTGCGGGAAAGGTACTTGCGAGTCACTTCATCGGTAATAAGCCCTTGTTCCAGTGCAATCTGCCCAAACATCTTGGAAGGCTGTTTTCTTTGAATTTGTAGTACTTTCTTTGTAATATCAGGATCCAGAGCTTTCACCTGCTGAAGAAACGTCCCAATAGGAATATGCGGCGAAAGAGTTTCTCGAAAGCCAGGTTTGGAGACCTTTCTCCTATCCTTTTCGATATCTTTCTCTTTACTCATTTTTATACCTTAGTTAAGAATATAACCCATTCTTTATTGACAGTCTATGAAAAGCTGGATATCCTTTATTTCCACACAAACACGGTTGCCGACGTGGCGAAATTGGTAGACGCAGCAGACTCAAAATCTGCCGCCCGCAAGGGTGTATCGGTTCGACTCCGATCGTCGGCACTCCCAGGAGAGGAGAGTATGCAGACCATTATTATTCAAATAGGAAATCAAACCTACGAAGCGGATCTCTATGAGGGAAAGGGACCAACAGTTTTTTATGACAGCCTGCCGCAGGAAATCCGCATGTCCCGATGGGGCGATGAATTTTACGGCTCCTGCTCTGCCCCGGTAAAAGAAGACAACACGCTACGGGACTTGTATGAAGAGGGAGAGATTGCATTCTGGCCTCCCGGAAATGCATTTTGTATTTTTTTCGGCCCTACCCCTGCCAGTTCCGACTCCCGTCCCCGAATGGCTTCACCGGGAATTCCCCTGGGAAAGATTAAGGGAAACACAGCGGGGTTAAGGCAGCTCGGTTCTTCCGTAAAAGCTACGATCAAAAAGAAAGAGTAACCGATCCAGGAGCGTATACACAAGCTTCAGTATACTAAGAAGCGACAAGCCAGGAAACTGCTTTTGCCACCGCCTCCTGGAGCGTCTCGGCTCCCTTTTGTGCCGTATCCCTGATGATCCCTACCAGGTAACTCCCCACCACCGCGGCATCCACAGAGTTAGCCAGAAAGCTCACATGTTCAGGGGAGGAAATCCCGAAGCCTGCCAGAGGCTTGAATCCCTTCTCCTGAAGCTCTTTCAGGAACGAAAGATTTATCCCTGAAAGCTCTGTAGAATTGCCGGTGATTCCAGTTCGTAAGGCAACATAGAGGTATCGCTCGTTGTTCGATTTCAGAAAGGCAATAAGCCCGTCCAATCTTTGGGGATCCATCGTGGGGACAACTACCGCAACAGGGTGTAACCCCCTGTTCCAGGCTGCCTGAAAGTAGCCTTCATCCTGATCGAAGGGCAGATCCGGAACGATCAGACCTGTAGCTCCTGCATCCTTTGCCCGGTCGAGAAACCATTCGATTCCCCGGCGCACCACAGGAGATGCGTAGCTCATGATGAACAGAGGTACCTGGGGGAATTGCGTCGTCAACGTATGGACCAGATGGAACCCCTTATCCAGCGTAAACCCGGCTTCCAGGGCTTCCACGCAGGCCTCTTGAATTGCAGGGCCGTCTGCAGTTGGATCGGAGAAGGGGAACTGAACTTCCAGATACGTGGCTCCGCCTGAGACCATCCCTTCTGCTGCCTTAAGGGACAATGCTACATCAGGGTATCCGGCAACCAGATGACACATGAGGCGTTTCATAGGCTATCTTCCTCCGCTTTTAGAAAATCCTTCCACCGCTTTCGGTCTAGCTCCCGGGCAGTAATGAATAGATCCTTGTCTCCCCGGCCGGACATATTCACTACGGTAACCGTATCTTTGGGAAACGTGGGAACCATCCGTAAGGCTGCCGCCCCTGCATGGGCTGATTCGAGGGCAAAGAGGACCCCTTCGTGCCGTGCAAAGAAATCCATTGCATCCATTACCTCCTGATCCGTAGCAGTGGTAAACTCTATCCGTCCCTGTTCCCCGAGGTAGGCAAGCTCAGGCCCAATCCCCGGATAATCCAGCCCTGCAGAAACGGAATGGGTGGGAAGAACCTGGCCATCCTCATCGAGAAGAAACCGACTCTTGTAGCCCTGGACGATCCCAATTACCCCATTTTCCGTCATTCGGGCTGCATTCTCTCCCCTGCCGGATCCTCGTCCCCCGGCCTCTACGCCGATCAGCCTGGGAATCTTTTCTTCAGTTCCTTCCTTCGGGTAGAGATACGGTGAGAAAAAGCCTATCGAGTTTGAGCCTCCTCCTACGCAGGCAATCAGAACATCAGGGACAACCCCTTGAGCTTCAAGCTGCTCCTTTGTCTCTCTCCCTACCACAGACTGGAATGTACGTACCATGTCCGGGTACGGTGAGGGGCCTAAGGCACTCCCAAGGATGTAGAAGGTGTCCTCTGGATGGGAAGCCCAATCCCGCAAGGCTTCATTCACTGCATCCTTCAGAGTCCGGGCGCCGGAAGAAACGGGAACAACCTCGGCTCCGTACCGCTCCATCCAGACCACATTTGGTTTCTGCCTGAGCATATCTACCTCACCCATGTAGACCCGACACTGGAGCCCCAAGTTAGCACAGACTGCTGCAGTTGCCACTCCATGCTGGCCAGCCCCTGTCTC
>JAGODW010000254.1 GCA_017998025.1 Spirochaetales bacterium | reverse complement strand
GATGGGGGATACCTTGTTCAGAATATTTAATAGGTTGCCAACCGTTGAGGAGGAAATCGATGCCGTTTTTAGATGAAGATTTTTTATTACACTCAGAGTCCGCCCGGATTCTGTACCACTCCTATGCCCGGTATATGCCTATCTTCGATTATCATTGTCACCTATCCCCTAAGCAGGTGATGGAAAACCGGAATTTTAAAAACCTTACAGAAATCTGGCTGGGGGGAGATCATTATAAATGGCGTCTTATGCGGGCTGCCGGTATAGAGGAACGATTCATTACCGGGGATGCTTCAGATGAAGAGAAGTTCTACGCCTGGGCAAAAGTGGTCCCCCAGACGATCGGAAATCCAATTTATCACTGGACCCATCTGGAACTGAAACGGTACTTCGGGATACACGATCTGCTGCTTCGGCCCGAAACCGCCCGGGAAATCTGGGATCATGCAAACTCTCTCCTCCAGAAGCCCGAGTTTACTCCCTGGAGCATCATGGAAAAGTTCCAGGTAAAGGTTGTATGCACAACCGATGATCCCGCGGATGATTTAGGATATCACAAACAGGCAGCAGGAACTTCTAAGATGAAGACAAAGATGCTTCCCGCATTCCGTCCGGACAAAGCGATGAACTGTGATGATCCTGCTATTTATAACAAGTATCTAGATCTACTAGGGAAAGCAGCGGGTGTCTCTATCCAGACCTATAAAGACCTGATTGAAGCCCTGGAGAAACGGCATGAGTACTTTCACCAGAACGGCTGCCGTCTAACCGATCATGCTCTTATCGTACCGGTGGCAGAACCACTGAACGAGGAGTCGCTGGAGAGAGTGTTCAAGAAGGTACGGTCCGGATCTTCACCTACTCCACAGGAAGCAGACCTTATCCGAACCGGCGTTCTGTTTGAAGTAGGTAGGATGAACGCAAAACGAAATTGGACCATGCAGCTTCATCTAGGCGCTCTCCGGAACAACAACTCCCGGATGTTCAAGCTTCTGGGACCGGATACGGGATTTGATTCTATTTCAGACCTGCCTATTGCTCGTCCCCTCTCTCGATTCCTCGATATGCTGGATTCCCGGAACGAGTTGCCTCGAACAATCCTCTATAGCCTGAATCCAAACGACAATGAGACCCTCGCTACCATGATAGGAAATTTCCAGGGAGGTGTCCCCGGAAAGATGCAATTCGGTTCTGCCTGGTGGTTCAACGATCAAAAGGATGGGATGGAACAGCAGATGCGAATTTTAGCCAACATGGGGCTTCTATCCCGGTTCATAGGGATGCTTACCGATTCCCGTAGCTTTATGTCGTATCCCCGGCACGAGTACTTCCGTCGAATCCTCTGCAATCTGATAGGTACATGGGTGGAAACAGGCGAGGCGCCTAAAGACCTTAATTTGCTGGGGAAAATGGTAGAAGATATCTGTTTTAATAACGCGAAAAATTACTTCGGAATGTCGGTGGATTAACACTGATTTGGCGAAGGAAGGAGAAAAAAATGATGCAGCTTGAAAAATATTCTTTCGGAGTGGGAGACAGATTTGCACGGCAGGGAAAGGCACAGTTATCTGCCCTGGTAGAAGCCAAAAAGCTAGGGTTTTCTATTGTACCGGTCTGGAATAAATCCTACCGGGAACATACCCTCACCAACACAGAACCCTCTTCTGTACGAATAGAAGCGGATGAAGCGGTAAAGGCTCTGGGGTGGAAGGGAAGCTACTATGTGGATGCGGATCACATCAGTTTAAAGAATGTGGATCTTTTCATGGATTCCAGCGACTTCTTTACCCTGGAGCTTTCGGACTTTGTAGGAAAACCAGCCGCAGAAAAAGACATAGAAAATTTTGTAAAAGCACATGCTAAGTTCGTGGGGAAATTTAGCATTCCCGGGATCGATAAGCCTCTTACCATTACTGAAAGTACCATTCGTTCTACGGCTGAAAAATTCCTCCTCGCCGTACAGGAAGCAGCAAAGATTTACCGGCATGTTGAAGCAAAAAAAGGAAAAGGAAACTTTGTTACAGAACTTTCCATTGATGAGACGGATTCCCCTCAAGTACCGCTGGAAATGCTCTTCATTCTTTCTGCCGTTGCCCGGGAAGGAATACCTGCTCAAACCATTGCCCCAAAGTTTACCGGAAGGTTTAACAAGGGGGTCGACTACGTAGGAGATCTTCAGCAGTTCGAAAAAGAGTTTAACGAGGATCTTGCGGTGATTGCCTTTGCAGTAAAAGAGTTCGGTCTGCCTTCCAATTTGAAGCTCAGTGTTCATTCTGGAAGCGACAAATTCTCTATCTACGGACCGATTCAAAAAGCCTTGAAGAGAACCGGAGCGGGAATCCATTTAAAGACTGCCGGTACCACCTGGCTGGAAGAGCTGATCGGTCTTGCAGCAGGCGGCGGGGAAGGGCTTGCCATCGCAAAAGAAATATACCGAATATCCTACGGAAGGATAGAGGAACTCTGTAAACCGTACACTACGATTATCGATATCAATCCTGCTAAACTCCCCAAACCCTCCGAAGTAGATGCATGGGACGGTAACATGTATGCTGAAACGCTTCGGCATGTTGAGACCAATCCTAAGTACAATCCTCACTTCAGGCAGCTCCTTCATGTGGGATACAAGGTAGCGGCAGAGTTAGGGGATCGCTTCTATAAAGCAGTTGAAAAGTCGGAAGAAGTTATTGCCCGCAATGTGAAGGAAAACCTCCTGGAAAGGCATATTAAACGAGTGTTTCCTTAACATCGGTAACAGAAGAATAAAATTAAGGGCATCTAGAAATACTTTCTAGATGCCCTTTTTTATACCTGAATATTTTTTATTAATCCTAATATTTATTACTTCTTGATGCTGCTCAGTACAACTTTTCTCATCTTGTTTCCAACACGAATATTAAAGTACACATCAACAGATTGGAAGATACCTGTTCCGGATCCTCCTCTTCCTCCCTGAAAACTTACTTTATCTCCTTTTTTTATTGAAGAAAATTGTTTTAATAACTCCAGAGCACCCTGTATCGATTTCTCTTGTTTCGATTCTCTTCCTCGCAACGCATTCGCTTTTTTTAGTAATTCCTTTTGTTTTTCTTTCGGTTGTTGTGCTAAGTACATCGCAATTTCTTCCTCAGTTAACATCTTCTCTGCCATCTTATTCTCCTTCATAAAAGTTATTTATTCGATAATGATAATACTAAATATATTGCTTATGTTCAAGTAAGTAATAAATAAACAATAGATTGTTACGATCAATTACTACATCTTTAATGAAAAGGGAGTAAACACCGTATTCCGATCATATACATCTATATTCTCTGCTTTTTTCAAATAACCTACTACTTTATAGGTAACAGGAGTAATAAGTATTTCGTACGAAACCTTCAAAAACCATTGAGAAAGAATAGCGAGTTTAATTCCTTCCGGAGGAAGCACCCTATAAAATGCAATTGTAATAAAAATTATTGAATCAACTCCGCCTCCTATGAAGGTCGAACCAATCGTTCGTAGCCAGAGAAACCTTCCCTGTGTCTTGATCTTCAACTTTGCCAATACAAGGGAATTCAGGAATTCTCCGCATAGATATGCAGAGAAAGAGGCAACCAGTAACCGGGGCGAGAAGCCGAGGATTGTTTCCCAGGCTGCTTGATAATCTCCCGGCCAAAAAGGGGCAGGAGGCAGGATACCTCCCAGGGTTATCGATAGAACCGCCACCAGATTACAGAAAAATCCCATCCAGATTACCTGCCGGGCCCGGGCAAAACCGTATACC
>JAGODW010000253.1 GCA_017998025.1 Spirochaetales bacterium | reverse complement strand
TTTTCCGATTAATTCTGCTCCCACCTGATAAAATTCGTTTTTGGAAATATCTTCCTCGTCCTGATGCCGCAGAATCGTATCTGCGTACCATACCCGTATGGGAAGGTCCCGATGGGAAATAATCATTCCGATCTGTTTTGCAAGGAAGAGGGTCACGTCGGATCGAAGCATTAAAAGATCCCCCTCCCGGTCTACAAGTCGATAGATTGTTTCGCGGGCATGCACGTCGAGGAACGGGCGGTAAATATCGTAAAAATCAAATACCGGCGTTTGTACCGGAAGATAGCCCCATTTGCCAAAGAGAATACGCATATGCTGGAGTATTTCTTCGTGCCGCTGGGCCTCTTCCAGATAAAAGCTCTCCGCCCCCTGGGGTAATTGGAGAAATGCTCGAGTTCTTGGATTCAAGGCAGAACGCTCCCTTTAAGGATCGAAATACCCGTTTTGGGCCATCTTTATCATATCAATTTACCCCCGCCCGTGCAACGGTAAAAGGATACAACAGATCTTCCGTACCGGCGTGTCTGTTCTTGCTGAAGATGTCCTACAGTACCTGGCAAAGGCTCTTCGAAGGGATGATGAATTAGAACTAGTGAGTTAGTCCGGATGAGAGGGGAAACATCTACTAGCTCTAGGAGTTCTTCCTTAAACCGATAGGGAAAGGGCGGATCGAGAAATATAAAGTCAAACGGCCCTTCTTTAGAGAATTTCAGGTATCGCTCGACCGGCATGATATGAAGGATACCTCTCCCTTCGAGGAGAAAAAGATTTTTAAGAAGCGTAACCCGTTTCTTCGGATCTTTTTCAACGAATACTACCTGAGAAGCCCCCCGGGAAAATGCTTCAATTCCGATGATCCCGGAACCGCTAAAAAGGTCTAAAAACCGCGTTCCAGCCAGTTCTTTTTGAATAACAGCAAAGATCGATTCGCGCATGCGATCCATTGCAGGGCGCAGCTCTCCAGGGGGGTAGAGTATGGTTCTTCCTTTTAAGACTCCTCCAGTAATCCGCATCGAACTCCTGCCTAGGGGGCAAGTCCTCCTGCCGCTTCCTTTTCTTTCAGTCCCATCAACACTCGCAGTCCTTCGTGTTTGGGTAAAAGCAAGCCGGGATCTGTTTCTAATAGATGAAACGCTTCCTTTCGAGCATGTACCATCAGGTTTAAATCCCTGGGAAGCTGCGCAATAGAAAAATCCAGCATTCCTGATTGACGCACTCCGATCATGTCCCCCGGCCCTCGAAGGCGAAGGTCTTCTTCCGCTATACGGAATCCATCTGTAGTTTCCTTCAGTACTTTTAGCCGTTCCTTAGCCAGATCAGTCAGGTTCGGGTCGTACACGAGGAAAGCATACCCCTGGGCTTTCCCTCTGCCAATACGGCCTCGAAGCTGGTGCAGGGCGGACAGGCCGAATCGTTCAGCATGTTCGATGACCATGCAGGTTGCATTGGGAACATCTACTCCAACTTCTACAATGCTGGTAGCCACCAGTACGTTGATTTTATTCTGTACAAAAGCCTCCATAATAGAACGCTGCTCTTCCTCCGGCAGGCGTGCATGGATCAGTCCTACCTGGTACCGGGAGAAAATACTGCTCTTCAACTGCTGGAACATAGATTCTGCATCCTTCAAATCCCCATCCCCTTCGATCAGGGGATAGACAAAGTAAGCCTGATGACCTTGCGATAGCTCTTGCTCGACCCAGGAATATACTTTTTCCTCGTTTCCGATACGTGTCAGGTGGGTTTGTATGGGTTTACGACCCGGAGGAAGGGTTTTTAATTCGGAAACTTCCAGATCGCCGAAAACAGACAATGCAAGTGTGCGGGGAATGGGGGTAGCGCTCATTACAAGGAGGTCAGGATATTCTCCTTTTTCAGATAATCTCTGTCTTTGTGAAACGCCAAATCGATGCTGTTCATCTATAACCACAAAACCGAGCCGGTGAAAACGAACGTCCTCTGAAAAAAGGGCATGGGTCCCGATTACAATATCCACTTCTCCTTCCTCTAATGCTCGAAGCAAGGGTTTGCGAAGTTTTGCAGAAAGCTTACCCGAGTAAAAAGCTAATCGAACCCCGAGAGGTTCCAGTATACGGGCTGCGTTGTCTGCATGCTGCCGGGCTAAAAGTTCTGTAGGGGCCATGAGGGCAGTCTGAAACCCCGCTTCGGCAAACCGAAGGGCTGAAAGAAAGGCTACAAGGGTTTTCCCTGCACCCACATCTCCCTGGAGAAGACGGGCCATAGGGCTGGTGCCTTCAATATCCTTATCAATTTCTTTTAGAGAACGAATCTGATCCGGAGTAAGAGAAAAGGGCAGCTGATCGATTGCCCGATCTCTTAGCGTTAGAGGGAGCTTTCGGGGGGAACGTACAGAGACCTTTCGTTCAAGGCTCCTCCGTACTACTTCGAGCTGAAAAGAAAACAGTTCCCGGAAAGCAAGACTCCTCCGTGCTGTCTCTGATTCTTCATTGTTTTTAGGAAAATGAATCGCACGCAGAGCTTCCTGGACGGGGAGCAAAGAATAGGTATTCCTCAGAGAATCCGGTAGTTCATCCTGTACATGGGCTCCATACCGGGTATACGCCTGACGGAGAATCTTTCGCATTACCTTTTGTGAGAGGCGCCCTGAAAGAGGATAGATAGGGAGCAGGGTAGAAAAATCTTCCGAAGCTGACTTTGCATCCTCAATATCAAAGGAAGAACTTTGCAATCGTCTGTACTGATACGTAAAGATTCCGGCAACCCGTACCTGCATTCCCGGCGGGAATTTATTTCCCAGGAAATTTCGTCCGTAACATACCAGTTCTGCGGCAGCTGTACTGTCCCGAATGAGAATTTTAAGGGTTTTCTGAAAACCGAAACCAAAGTATTCGTGCCCTTCGATAAAGGCAACCGTATTTACGAATCCTCGACCTCCCTGTTGAAGTACGGTATGTAAAGGAGTTTGGTGGGTTCGGTCTTCATATCCTCTCGGCAGATGAAGGAGAAGATCCTGCACGGTCCGGATTCCCAGCCTGTTTAGATCCGTACCGAGGGAGGGCCCTATCCCCTGCAACTTACCTACAGGTATGGATACTTCTCCCAGATACATAGCTAGAACGGAAGCCGGTGGAGGAGAGTCGTTACCTGATGGATCAGCATTCCTCCCAGTACTCGTAATCCTAGAAGTACCCCGCAACCTAACAAAAGGCCCTGGACATACTCGATAGGCCGTTTTGTAAATAGATGGGCTATTCGAATCAACACAGGACTCAGGAGCATATCCAGTGTCATCCAGAAGGGACGTGTAGAATTCGAATGAATCAGCATTCCGAATAGACGAAGGAGAATACAAAACAGATAGAGAAGGATAAAGAATGAAACAACAGACCAACAGGCGTTGAGAGTAAAGGCGAGGATGCTTCCCAGGGTTATTCTTCCGAAAAGAGCAATAGAACTAAAGATATTTCCCAGCACTGAAAGTACAATAAGTGCAGCAACAGGAGAGAAATCGAATCTTCCTATCTGAAAAATGGAAAACCGGCGGAAGTAATTTAAGTAAGGATCGGTAACTGAAGCTAAAAAATGATGGACTTTCCCATACCCCAGGGGACTGGAAAACCAGGTTAATAGAATTCGTACTATGATTAATAGAGTATAAAGCGACACCAGTGTACTGAGGGTATGCATCAGTATTCTTACCATAGATACCTCCAATCTCCTTCTAAGATACCCAGACATCTTCAACTCCGGGGAGTCCTCGGAGCTGCTGGATAATCTCTTTTTTCCCGCTTGTTTTCA
>JAGODW010000252.1 GCA_017998025.1 Spirochaetales bacterium | reverse complement strand
GATGGCTCCTTTGGCCCGGGATCACTTGCCTGGCTCCTTCTGGGGAAGCATTGTCTATGATCGGCGCTATCAATATCTTAAAGGCTTCTTCCCAGTGGTCTCGGGTAAGGCCCGAATACCGAGAACTTGAATAGTCTAACGGAGTGTGAAGCTCTACCTTTTTCATGTTCTTTCCCTTCCTTATAAACCAACAGGATTATAAGTTGTGAGCGGCCATTCTCCTTCTGGGACCATTGTACCCATTAGCACATCCCGGCACACCCGAAACCCTTCTGGTGTAAGATTCATATTTAGGACGATGGTTTTCCCGCTAGGAATCAGTCCTCCTACCTCCTCGATGAAGTAAGGAGTGTTGGTAAGTAATACTACCGGATACCCTTTCTCTATCAAAATCTTAGGGTAATGAACAGGTTTTGCTGAGCGGTCGTAATAGTTGGTGCACAGAATCAATTCGTATGCACCTTGTTCTACGAAAGCAAGCAGACGGTTTTCTTCCTCAGGATTTCGCTCAAAATCCATTTCATAAGTTTGGAGAGTTGGAATTGCCTCTTCCATCAGTTCTGAGAACAGCCCAGGATGATCGAACCGATCGTTCGCGGTTTTAATACTGGATAGTTGGTTGATCAATAGAATTTTTTTATTCCTATCTAAGGGAAGAACTTTTAACTCATCCTTCACCACTAAAATCGCCTTTCGAGCGGCTTTTCTGGCTGTATTAAGGATCCAGGGGTCTCGGTAAGGTACTGATGCCTTTTCCGCTTGTACAATTCCCATAGTATCGAACAGCCCATACTTGTACTTTAGATTTAGAATTCTCTCCACCTTTTTATTCAGCTCTTCCTCCTTCAACCACCTCTCTTCTACCCATTTTTTAATGGTATAAAACATTTCTCCGCGCCAATGATTCTCCGCTTTCATTAGTACGATATCCGCTCCTGCAACTAGCGCTCTAGCGCAGGCTTCACCCACTCCAAATTTGTCTATCAAGGCACCCATCGTCATACTGTCAGTCGTAACTACTCCCTTGAACCCTAGCTCGCCTCGTAATAAATCTGTGATGATTCTTCTTGATACAGTGGCGATTTCTGAATCTAATGCAGGATATACGCAGTGTGCCACCATGATGGCATCTATCCCCGCTTCGATCAGTTTCCGGTAGGGGTACATTTCTACAGAATCCAATCGTTTCCGATCCACTTTCAGTATAGGGCAAGAGTGATGAGCATCAATGGCAGAATCGCCCCTACCCGGAAAATGTTTAGCCGTAGCAATGATCCCTTCCTCCTGAAGCCCCTTAGTCATGGCAATTGCATATTCCGCGACTAGTACTGGATCATCTCCGAAGGACCGAACGCCAATTTCAGGGTTTTTTGGATTAATGTTTACGTCCACTACCGGGGAGTGAATCATCTCGATTCCTGCGGCTTTTAATTGGCGCCCTATGCACTTACTAACTTCGTAGACTAACGAAACATCCTTGGCTGCCCCTAACCCAAGGTTTGAAGGGAATTGTACGATTCCACCCCTGGCTATATCTTTACTGGTGTCCCCTTCCTGGTCTACAGCCATATGTAAAGGAACCGCAGGAGTACGAGAAGCTGCAAGACGTTTCAACGAGTTGAGCTGCTCAGCGTACTCTTCAGGGGTGAAATAAGGTGGATTACCGGTACGAGCAATTTTCTGTAAAGATGGAATATATTCTTCCCCAAATTGCTGTTTTTTTGCTTTAGAATCCGAGAAATATCGAAAAATTCTGGTGAAGGGGGAAAGCCTTACTCCGCCTGCATGGTAGCGCAAGATGGCTTCTCTTAAGTCGTTAGTGATTATTGTACCAGACATTCCAACTACCACGCATTGACCGATTTTCTGATCCACACTCATTCGGGAAAGAATATTCCTCACGTACGTTTCTCTAGTCATTGCTGTACTGCTCCTTGAGAGTTGTTTTGAATTTGCCACCCCGACAAACCTCCAGGGTGGTAGCTATTGTTTGATTATCCTTAATTTATTTCCGCTTTTTTCGGTCGTATGCAGCCTGATATATACGGGTCACTTCATCCAATCCCATTTCCCGCATTTTTGAAACTACTTTTTCATCCCATTCCGCTACATTCATCCCTCCTACCATAGTTTTGGCTGCCATTTCGGAAGCAAAGGTCTTAATATGAGTGTATTTATCTTTCAAAACCTCGGTCTCTGCTTCGGTGAACGACAACGGTGGGAAGTTCTCAATGATATAATTATTCATGTAGTCTAGTCGCGCTGCTGTGGCAATGGCATTCGCAAACTGACTCTCATAATCGATACTTTGTGCAAAACCGATTTTCCACTGACACCCTGCAGTAACCAACGCTTCATGGAAACCCAGGCCCTGCGGGTTCTTCCTGATGAGATCTGTGTATTTGGGTTTTCCATCTACTAAGGTATAGTGGACTCCTTCAATTCCAAAGTTCATCAGGCGGTTTCCCTCTTCGGAGAACAGAAAATCCATCATTTTGATAATTTCAACCGGATATTTGGTTTTTGCACTTACCACCCATCCACCATCTTCTCGTACCTTCGACATTTGGATGCGAGTATAGGGTTTCTTCGCTGTTCCTACAGGGGGTGCGAAATGCCGCAATTCAAAACCGGGAATCTTTGAAGCCAGCTTGTCGTTTAAATCCGCCGTAGACGCGAACCAGTCGTGGAGACACCCTGTTAAATCACGTCCAAGAAGTTCATCTCTCGGATTCCCGCTCCGGGTTAATACTTCTTGATCCAACAATTTTTCTCCATAGAGTTTCTGGATATATGCCAGGTAATCCTTATACTGGGGTTCCGATGGCCCGAATACTACCTTTCCATCCCGCAACACCCAACTTGTATCCGAATCAAAGGCGTAGGCGAGGGCTCCGATATTGTAATCCCAATCCTCCCCTCTGCGTCGGGCAATCATCGGTATTTCATCTTTCTTCCCATTTCCATTCGGATCCTTATCCCTGAAGGCCAGCAATACGTTGTACAAATCGTTCGTAGTTTTTGGGACATTCATCCCGACTTTTTTCAGCCAGTCGTACCGAATGAACCATCCCCTTTCTGCATTCAAAGCAGATACCATGGGAACCAGATATACGTGACCATCTGGTGAAGTTATAGCCTCGCGGATTACCGGATCGTCCAGCAGAACTCTTTTTAGGTTAGGAGCATGCTTCTCGATTAAATCTTCCAAAGCTAAAAATGCTCCTTCCTGTCCATACCGATGGATAACCTGATGCCCTCCCTTACCTTCGTAGTAAGCCATGATGTCCGGCAAGTTTCCGGATACCATCATCAAATTAAACTTTTGATCCTTGGTCTCAACCAAGGAAGAGACGAATTCCCAACGCAGGTCTAGGCCGGTTTTTTCTTCTACCCGTTTCCAGACATCAATTTCCTTTGGATTTAAAGGAACTTCCGCTGCCTTCACGGCCCATACCCGTATCACAGGGCGCTCTTCAGTTCCCTTTGTAGAAGCGGATTCTTTCCCGCCACCCGCCCAAAGGAACGATACAAAGACCAGCAAAATACACGTTACAAGCCAATTCTTCTTTTTCATGGTATGTCCTCCAACATATAAAATTGTTTATCCCTTGATAGATCCAAGGGTGACTCCCTTAACATAATACTCTTGCTTGAAAGGATAGATCACTCCGATAGGAAGGATGCTTACGACAATTGTTGCATACTTAATAGCTTCTGCATTGGTTTTAGTCTGTGATAGTCCCGTATCCATCTCCTGGGCTGTTTGGGCCATGATGAT
>JAGODW010000251.1 GCA_017998025.1 Spirochaetales bacterium | reverse complement strand
GCTTAAGGAACTGATTGATTCTGAGGATTTACGGAAAAGAATGGGGCAGGCGGGAAGAAAACGATTTGAAGAAAACTTTACATCTGAAACAATGTATCAGCGAACGAAGGAAGTGTACCAGGAGGTAGTATCGAATCCCTGATCAATAATTATCTACTAAAGTCGGTTTCCATAAACGGTTCCGGGAATCCTCCGACCTTGAGGATACGACTCAGCGCATCTATCGGTTCCATATGACTTTTATGGATAAGATTCCCCAAATGTCAAGACTAAAAAGGATTTCATTCCATATTTGCCAATGATATGATCCCTTTCCATGGTGCTTATTCTTTCTTCTTTAACCGCTCCACTTTGCGGATCAACTTCCCTATCGATACGATACAGCCTCCCCCATACAGTACTGCATAAAAGGCTACGACGATGGGAAGAGCTCCCGTACAGACACCGATTAAGACAGCCGGCATCAACATTCCCGTAACCCCCAGGTTCTCGCTGATCCGTTTTTCTCCTGCAATATCTTCCGAGGCTTTTTCCTGCCGTACATTTTTATAGCTCTGGTAGACAAGGCGCATCAAAAGGTTGCTTCCCGCAGCCAATCCGCCGAGGAACGCAAACGCTCCTGCAGGCAGAATTCCTCCTGTACTATCAGAAACACCTCCACACATCATTTCGGCAGCCATCCCGGCTCCGAGAAGCGCTGAGGCATAGGCTACGTACCCGCCCAGGGCATCGGCCCAGGCCCCCCAGGGGCCGGTCGTCTTCGTGACCCGGGCTATATTCCCATCAACACAGTCAAGGACAGCAAAAAGGTTTAAAAGCAGTGCTCCTCCTATCCGGGCAGAGGCTGAATCGATGCAGAGGAGGATCCCTCCTACCAGAGCCGTTAGAGCGGAAAGGTACGACACCCCATTGGCCGAAACCTTAAGCCGCAGGAATATCCACGATACAGGGATGGAAAGAGGCCGAAGAACCCATTGGGTCCAGTACGCATCCGATTTACGTTTTTCTGCAGGCAAACAAGCCCAAATCACACGCATAGAATACTGGTTATTCATATCTTTCTCTATTATCTATCCTTTCTTGACAGTTATAACGTACTACGTTATTATTTACACTTATGTACTACCCACGGCATCTGGAAGCCGTTCTTCGGGAAGCGGTAACCCAATTTCCTGCCGTTGCTGTCATGGGAGCCCGACAGGTAGGTAAATCTACCTTGCTTCAACAACTTTTTTCAACCGAGTATACCTACCTCACCTTCGATGATATCCTATTAAGAACCCAGGCAAAGGCAGATCCAGCGCTTTTCTTAAAAAACTTTCCCGGAAAACTCATTCTGGATGAAATCCAATACGTTCCGGAACTCCTTCCGGAAATCAAAATCCGGATCGATAGAGACAAGCAGGCCGGACAGTTTCTTCTTACAGGATCCCAGCAATTCACCCTAATAAAAGGGCTGCAGGAAAGTCTTGCTGGAAGAGTACTTTTACTGCACCTTTGGCCTATGACTCTGGAGGAAAAATGTAACCGGGGCCAAAGCCGCCCCTGGCTTTTAGAGCTTCTGGAGACAGGAAACCCATTTAAACAAACTCCCCAACCCCTGGAAGTTTCTCCGATCGAAGCAATCCATCAAGGAGGCCTTCCAGCCATCCTCTCTATTTCAAAAAAGTTCCGGTACAGCTGGTTCGAAAGCTATATTCAAACGTATCTGGAACGAGATATGGCATCGATCCTTCCTGGTTCAGACATTACCGGACTTTCCCGTTTTCTTAGACTGCTGGCACCGTTAAGCTGCTCAGAAATCAATAAAAACCAGCTCGGGCGGGAGCTATCCATCAGCCCTCCCACGTCCAACAGATGGCTCGATCGACTTAAAGCTACGTTTCTCTGGATGGAAACGCCCCCCTATCTTTCCAATTACATTAAGCGGGTCTCAAAACATCCGAAAGGGAATCTGTTCGACACGGGAGTAACGTGCTCACTCCTGGCCATTCCTGATGGGGAAAGTCTCTCTCTCCATCCTCTCGTGGGCATGCTGTTCGAAGCAGCCATGCGGATCGAAATACAGGCGGTCCTGGATGCCTTTCTTATTCCTGCAACGGTTTACCACTGGCGAACTCATCCAGGAGCAGAGGTCGATATTGTCCTGGAATACAAAAACAAACTCTATGCCTTCGAATGTAAATGGAAATCCGAAATTCAGGAGCACGATCTTACCGGTCTTTTGCAGTTCCAGAAACTATTCAAGGACAAAGTAGCCTTTCTTGGCGTCCTTACACCGACCGGACACCCTCTCCGTATCCGGGAAGATATCTATCAGATCCCCTGGGTTGCGAAATAGTCTCGTATGAATATCATACGCTAGATGATCCTATAAAAAGACGTATTTGTCGTGAGGATCCCGCATTGTTTTTGGATTCGCTCCATCTCCCCTGTATCATTGACGAAATTCAGTATGCTCCTGAACTCTTACCATACATTAAAATGTATGTGGATAGTCATCGAGATCGTACAGGCCAATTTATCCTTACCGGGTCCCAACTCTTTTCCTTAATGAAGCATGTGGGTGAATCCCTGGCAGGACGAGCTGCCGTATTTGAACTTCTTGGCCTTTCTTTAAAAGAATATCCCTGCCCTGCAAACCTTAAGGAGCTTTATCTACGGCTATTTCTTGGGTCCTATCCAGATGTTATTGTTCATGGAGTAGATAAAGGACTATACTATCGCTCTTATATACAAACCTACCTGGAGCGAGACCTCCGTCAGCTCTCAGAAATCCGGGATCTGGACGTATTTCAAGACTTTTTGGAACTGATCGCAGGAAGGGTCGGGAATCTCCTGAATATTTCCGAATTGGGTCGAATTTTAGGGATTTCTCAGCCTACAGCTGCTCGATGGATTTCTTTCCTGGAAAGCTCCCGGATCATTTATCTGCTACGGCCCTACTATAAAAACTTCGATAAACGGATCATTAAATCTCCCAAAGTGTATTTCACGGATACGGGTTTACTTACAACTCTTCTCAGATATCCGGATTCTCAAACCGCTGCTGGAGGTACCCATGGCGGAGCCTTATTTGAAAACTTTATCGTAGCGGAATACCTGAAAAAGAAACTGCATGAAAGAGCTCCCTTCGAACTGTATTTCTTCCGGGACAATCACGGGAACGAAATTGATCTTGTACTCGACAGCGGAAGTTCCGTTTCTCTGCGGGAAATTAAATCGGTAAAAACGATTCGGCCTTCCCACTACAAGACTCTGGAAAAAATAGCCGCCTATTTTCCTGGATCAAATTGTGCTGTGATCTCCCTCTACGAAGAAGCCTTACCCCTCTCTAAGCTTGTACGAAATATTCCCTGGAACCGCATCCCGGAGGATGGGGATTGATAGGCTGCATCATTCTTTATTTAGATTGACCCGATAAAAATCTTTTTCCATGATCATGGGATAGTGCTTTGTATTCATTGTCCACACTGAAAATCCAAAGCTATTCACCGTAGCCGCAATGAACGCATCAGCTATAGTTACCCCATGAGATTTTTTATATCGACTTATATACATTCCAGCTATCTTCCCGATTTCTTTTGTGATACTTAATACTTCAAATGAATCCAGGAAAACATCAGTAAGGTCTCGCTCTTCTTCTCTGACTCCGCTATAAATCTCAGAAATTTGTATGGGTGTTATATATAAGAGCCCATGTGCCTCCCTGTTTAACTGTTCAAACTGATTCTTGATTTCCATTTTCCCACGAAGGATCCATATAAGAATATCTGTATCGATAATTATCATATTTC
>JAGODW010000250.1 GCA_017998025.1 Spirochaetales bacterium | reverse complement strand
CCATCATCAAATTAAACTTTTGATCCTTGGTCTCAACCAAGGAAGAGACAAATTCCCAACGCAGGTCTAGGCCGGTTTTTTCTTCTACCCGTTTCCAGACATCAATTTCCTTTGGATTTAAAGGAACTTCCGCGGCCTTCACGGCCCATACCCGTATCACAGGGCGCTCTTCAGTTCCCTTTGTAGAAGCGGATTCTTTCCCGCCTCCCGCCCAAAGGAACGATACAAAGACCAGCAAAATACACGTTACAAGCCAATTCTTCTTTCTCATGGTATGTCCTCCAAAATATAAAATTGCTTATCCCTTGATAGATCCAAGGGTGACTCCCTTAACAAAATACTTTTGCATGAAAGGATAGATCACTCCGATAGGAAGGATGCTTACGACAATTGTTGCATACTTAATAGCTTCTGCATTGGTTTTAGTCTGTGATAGTCCCGTATCCATCTCCTGGGCTGTTTGGGCCATGATGATGAGCTCCCGTAACACCACTTGTAAGGGGTATTTATCCGGGTCGTTAATAAACACCATAGCCCAAAAATATCCATTCCACCGGTTGATCAAATAGTACAATCCGATGGTTGCAAGAGCTGCTCCAGATACTGGTAGCACGATTCGAAAGAGAATTGTGTACTCTGAGGCGCCATCGATTCGAGCAGCTTCCATTAATTCTTCTGGAACTGTTTCGAAGAAGGATCTTAAGATAATGACATAAAAAGGGAACACGGCGAACACAATCAATAAGGAAAGGCGTGTATTTAAAAGCCCTAATTTCTGGACAATCAGGTAGAGGGGTATCATTGTTCCCGTGGCAGAAACGAACATGACGATGGTGACGAGCACATTCATGAACTTTCTTCCATTAAAATCTTTCCGGGACATAGGGTACGCTGCCAAAATTGTCAAAATCAGGTTAATTGCGGTACCAAACACAGTATAGTAAAGAGTATTAGCGTACCCCACCCAAATAGGCCGGTACTTGAAGACAGTCAGGTATGCTTCAAAACTCAGGGGAGAAACAGGGGCGAGAACTACCCGGTTCTCTAACACTGCTTGAGGATCGGAAACAGATACTGCAACAGTGTACACAAATGGGTATAGGGTCAGGAGACAAAAAAAGGTAAGTAAAGCATACATTACTACATTGACAATGCTGTCACTACCAAAGTGTTGTTTCACTTTTAAACCTCCGGGCTAATGCATTGGAACTGATTACAAGGATAAGGGCTACCACAGTTTCCAATAACCCAACGGCTGTTGCGTAGGAGTAGTCCGCGCCTACCAATCCTCTTCGGTATACATAGGTACTAATAACCTCTGAAGCCTCCAGATTCACACTGTTCTGCAATAGAAGGACTTCCTCAAAGGATACACTCACAATACGTCCTATCCGCACCAGAAACATGATAACCACCGCTGGGAGTACACCGGGTATCGTTATGTATTTAAGTTGTTGCAATTTAGTGGCTCCATCGCAGCGGGCTGCCTCATATAAGCTAGGATCTATGGTGGTCAACGCAGCTAAATATACGATGGCTTCGTATCCACTCTCTTTAAATATCCTAATAATGGTATAGATTGATACGAAATACTTCGGTTCCTGCATAAAGAAAATGGGTTCCAGTCCAAACATCTCCCGGATACGATTCACCACCCCTGTACTTGGGGAAAGCATGTTTATAACGATTCCTGCGACGATTACAAAGGAGACAAAATATGGGAATAACGTGATTGTTTGATACGTTTTTTTCAAAGTAGAATTAGTCACATTATTTAAGAGCAATGCAAGCAAAATTGGAAAAGGAAAAGCGAAAATGATGTAATAAAAGCCGATTAAAAGGGTATTTTTAAGCACCCTTGGGAAATAGATAGAAGTTGCAAACTGCACAAAATACTGAATACCCACCCAAGGACTTTCCAAGAATCCCCGAAACGGACTGTACCTTTTGAAAGCGATCACGATTCCCGCCATGGGCAGATACCGGAAAAGAATGAAATATAGCAAAACGGGAACCAGCATTATCCATAAAGCTTTCTGGTCTAATAATGTATTCTTTCTCATGTTATTGCCTTGTTTTATGGTACATATAATACCATACAATTATCAAATGTCAATAGCTCGCGTCAAATATTTTCCCATGTATTAAAAAGGAGAACAGACTACCGGCCGCGCCTTTTAACGCGAAAGCACTGCTGACCAGCGAAGATGAACGGCTCCTCGAATCTCTTGGGGGAAAGAAAGTAGTCGCAAGTTCTATTCTCCAAAAACACAGCCGCTCGGTTCTGAAACCGGTACAGGTGGTAAACAGAGTCGTATTGAACTTGTCAAATAGGGAGCAACGGATGAAGCAGAAGGTTTCGGCGACGAAAGAACGGAAGCAATGACAGTAAAAACTCCTGTGATTCTCCTGGTTTCACCCACTGAACAATTCGTTGGATGGCAGACTCGGAACACACCATTTTCCTCTTCCACAGAGAAGGAGCGAATAAGTGCTTTCTTCTCTGGAATCGGTTCACACAGTCAAGCATGAACATTGATTTGACATTGAGAAAGGGCATGAGAGAAAATGAAATAACAGTAGACAACGGTATCTGGGGTGCTTTTTGCGGCATTTTCAACCATTTTGTTGTTAGCGTAGTACATGGCTTTTAGCTTCTCACCTTCTCCGCTGCCCTACAAAGTTTGGGGAATTGGTGCCAAGTTTATTTCTCTTTCACCATTACAGATCGTCGAATCACTATCTCTGTGGGAAGAACATCGGAAATCCGGACAAATTCACTGGATTTAACCAACTCATCCAATAGCTCAATGGCTTTATTCGTGAGTACTGACCTATTTACCCGAATGGTGGTTAAGGGCGGAATGGCTGTTTTTGCAGCCATAATATCGTCAAAACCAGCAATAGATAGGTCAGAAGGAATTTTATACCCACATGCATTTGCGAGGGAGTATGCTCCTAGAGCGGATGTATCATTGTATCCTATACCTGCAGAAAAGCCCTCTTGAACTTTTTCCTGAAAGGATTGAATGGATTGTAAATCATCTATGGAATACCGGAATATTTCAACCTTAGAGGCATTCTTTCCCCAGGCACTAACTGCAGATTCAACTAGATGATACCGTTCCTGGAATACTTCGTTTTCTTCAAACTCATCGGAGAGCAAGTAGAGGATTTTCCGGTGGCCAAGGCTGATAATATAATTTACTAATTGCTGTATCAGGCTGTTATCGATCAGGATAGAACCGAACCTTCCGTATTTGCCTGGCGGAACTGGACGGTTAATGAATACCGTAGGAATATTTTCCTTTTCCAAGATTCGAATGTAGGCTTCCGGAAGACGCCCTTGTGCAACAAAACCTGATACCGATCCTATCCGATCTAAGAAATCTTCTGAAACTTCCGAAGTTTCCCGGTCATAGACGATAAACCCGGAAGGCAACCCCCTGCGACTCATTATTAGAAGATAGGTTAAATAAATATCCTTCGCATGATAGTTCGATACCTCATCCAAGTTCGTGAGCAACCTGCTTCTATTCCTGTCAATCAGCATCCAAATTCCGTTTCGGGTACTGCTTCCGCTTTCGGGATATGTGACAATAGAACCCCTTCCTTGTCGAGGCTCTAAATACCCTAAACTGGCCAGATAGGCTGTTGCCTTGTTCACTGTCTGAGGATTCACATGAAACTTTACTGCCAGTTCCCTGATAGTAGGAATCTTCTCTCCTACACGGTATTTCCCGAAAAGGATTTCAGATCTTAATTGTTCAGCGATCTCTATATACTTCTTGTTAATATCTTTGTATGCGTTCATAAT
>JAGODW010000249.1 GCA_017998025.1 Spirochaetales bacterium | reverse complement strand
TCCATCATAGCCGAGAAAGCCAAATCAGAGAAGAAGGGCGTTGGTTTTGATGCCCAGAAGATGGAATGGACCAATATGGTGAAGGCCGGTATCATTGATCCAGCCAAGGTAACGCGGAGCGCTCTGCAGAATGCAGCTTCCATTGCAGCTCTCCTCTTAACCACTGAATGTGCCATAACGGATATACCGGAAGAGAAGAAAGCAGCACCGGCTATGCCCCCCGGCGGCGGAATGGACATGATGTAATATCTTATGTGAAGATTCATACAAAGCCGTCCTTTTCAGGACGGCTTTTCTTATATATCCCCTGGGGGGAAGAACCGGCTCTTGCAAAGATCGAACTCAGGTTTTAGAATGCATGAAAGACCAGTGATTGTATGAAACGAGAAGAATTTATTTTTACCATCGGGTTCCAGGGAAATATCGCCATTATTGATGGAAAAGCGAAGAATAAATATGGATCCTATACTACCCGGCAGCTTGCCGAAGCCGGACTTTTTAAACCCGCCTTCTGTTCTGCTCTCTATTCTCAAGATCCAGAGGAGATGGAAACATTCCTCCAAATTTACAATGGTTCCATTCAGGGTACCCCCTATACAAAAGAACAGTTAAACCGTTTGTTTGGGGTATTCGATGTACCCGCCAGTTCTGTTCGATTCAAAATATTATAAAGAATTTGACTAAGTGAATATTCGCCTGTACAATAGTATTAGAATATTGCGTTTATTGCATCCTGGTTTTGCATATCCTACAACATTGAGAGGCATAGTATGGAACTTATGCATAATGAAATTCCCCGGGAGTTTCTCAGTGCACTCCCTGATGGGATCAAGTATCTTGTTCGGCATGGGAAGGATTTTCTAGTTGTAGAAACGGTTACCTGCCCTAACGGCCATTCCCTCATGAGCGAAAGTGTAAAACTCCACGGGGAACCTTCCATCAAAATCGGCGTACAAATCGGAAACGAACTGGGTCATTTTTTCATTGACTCCTTCTGGGGGAGCCATAAAAAACTGTTTGATTTTATGCCGCCGTTGGGACCGACTCCTGTAATTGTCCAATCTTTTTGTCCCACCTGTGGAACAAGCCTTATTGTAGAAGATCTCTGTTCAATCCCAGATTGTAAAACAAAGGAGCATATCCTTCTCCTTCTTCCGGGAAAAAAGAACCGTATTCTGGTATGTGCCCGGCTGGGATGCCCGGGGCATCGTCTGGATATTCAAGAACTTCCCCATGAAATTACAGAAAAGATAAGTGGAATCAACTACTTTGGAACAGGTATAGACGATTATTTTGGCGGTATTTAGTCTGGAGGTCATCAGAATGGAAGAGAACTACATCGAAATAGAAATTGAACAGTGCAAAGGATGCCGGCTCTGCGTTGAAACCTGCCCAAAGCACTGCATTGTGCAGGGTTCGGACATTAATAAGATGGGGTACCAGTATATCCGATTTGTGCAGAACGGCTGCAACGCGTGCGGGTTTTGCTACTACATCTGTCCGGAGCCGGGCGCCATTACGGTACTAAAAGGAGAAAAACGGGAGGCGGTCCATGGCTAAGCAATTGATTAAAGGGAACGAAGCAGTGGTATACGGAGCTCTCCTGGGTGGAGCAACTCACTTCTTTGGATACCCGATTACTCCAGCCAGTGAGATCGCCCACGCTGCTGCCGAGTACTTTGTCTCTACCGGCCGGTGTTTCCTCCAGGCAGAGGATGAGGTAAACGTAGTGAACATGATCTACGGAGCCTCTGCCGCGGGAGCACGGGTCATGACAGCATCCTCCGGGCCGGGGATTGCCCTTATGTCAGAGGGTATCTCCTACATGGCAGGTGCAGAACTGCCGGCTGTTATAGTAGACGTTCAGCGGGCAGGCCCGGGTTTAGGAAATATCTGGCCTGAGCAGGGTGATTACAATATGGTGGTAAAAGGAGGGGGCCATGGGAACTACCGAAACATCGTTATAGCTCCGTTCTCTGCGCAGGAAATGTGCGACTTTGCCTATCGGGCCTTTGAGATTGCAGACAAATACCGTATGACAGTGTTTATCCTTTCAGACGCGTACATTGGGCAAATCATGGAAGATGTTGAGGTTCCTGCAAAGGCGCTCCATTCCTCCCGGAAAGATTGGGCTCTCTACGGAGATGCGGAAAGCCGAAAGAACCTTATCTCTTCTATTCTTATGAACACAGAGCTACTATCCCAGCACAATCATAAACTTCAGGAAAAGTATGCCCGGGTAGAACGGGAACTGGTAGAATGGGAGGAATACTACACAGAGGATGCAGAGTACCTATTCGTTGCCTATGGGATCAGCGCGCGGATCAGTCTTTCTGCAACGCGGAATCTGCGGGAGAAAAACTTAAGAGCCGGACTTTTAAGGCCAAAGACTCTATACCCCTTCCCTGCACAAAGATTGAAAGAGCTGTCTCAGCAGGTAAAACAGATGGCAGTGGTAGAATTGAGTAACGGGCAGATGGCAGCGGATGTGGAACTTGCGATTGCTTCCCAGGTGCCGGTACAAAAGTATAACTGGATGGGCGGAAAAGTCCCTTCTACCGACGAAGTAGTTGCGCTGGCGGAAAAAGACATAAAGAAACTGAGAGGGTAAATACAATGGTCAAGCATGCAAAACCTAAAACTTTTTATGATACATTTGAACGCCGGGGTCCGGGAGAAAAAAATACTACCTACTGTCCCGGATGTGGCCATGGGAATGCTCATAAACTGATTGCCGAGGTTATCGCCGAACTGAATATTCAGGATCGTGTTATCTTCTGCTCCCCCGTGGGGTGCAGTGTATTTGCTTACTACTACTTCGATACAGGGAATGTTCAATGTTCCCATGGACGAGCTCCGGCAGTGGCTACAGGACTTTCACGGACAAGAGAAAACGCAGTGATCATCTCGTATCAGGGGGATGGAGACCTGGCCGGTATTGGAATGGGTGCTATTATGCACGCAGCGAACCGGGGCGAACATATGGCGGTGTTTTTTATCAACAATGCGATCTACGGTATGACAGGGGGGCAGATGGCTCCTACAACGCTGATAGGCCAAAAGACCCTTACCACTCCCTTTGGCCGATCTCCGGAACGGGAAGGGTACCCCATTCGGATGTGTGAACTGATCAATGAACTTCAAGCCCCTGTGTACATCGAACGAGTTTCTCTCGGGGATGCAGCCCGGATCATGCGTGCAAAACGGGCTGTAAAGCAGGCTATCTTGAACCAGGTGAACAAAAAAGGCTTCTCGTTTGTAGAGATCCTTTCCCCCTGTCCCGTGAACTGGAAGATGGCTCCGATGGAAGCCCGGCGCTGGTTAATCGATAAGATGGAGCCCTTGTTCCCTGTAAAAGTATTTAGGAACATAGAAGAACCGCCGATTAAATTCGAACCATACCAGCCGATTTCCGATGTAAAACTCGTTGACCTGTTCTCAGGAACCAGGGAAATCGAACCACCCTCTGCACAGAAAAAAGTAGAAGACCAGTATATAAAGATCGCGGGATTCGGCGGCCAGGGAGTGATGTCGGCTGGGGTACTCCTGGCAAACTGTGCTATAAAGGAAGGCTTAAATGCTACCTGGCTTCCTTCGTATGGACCGGAAATGCGGGGAGGCACGGCAAACGCCAGTGTAATCATTTCAAATAATCAGATCGGAGCACCTGGCGTAGACAGCCCGAACGTTTTTATTGCTATGAATGCTCCTTCTCTGGACATGTTCGAGGATAGCATAGTACCCCAGGGGTTAGTAATTGTGAATACCTCTCTCGTACCCCGGAAACTCCGCAGAGACGATGTCCGGGCTGTCTATGC
>JAGODW010000003.1 GCA_017998025.1 Spirochaetales bacterium | reverse complement strand
CTGATCATCCCTGCATAACAGGAGTTTCTCCTGGCTCTGCGCAGCATGAAGGGGTTTAAGCTGTTTTTCTTTTCCGTTTGTATGGTTTGTACGGTGTATGGAACCTCTGCCCTCGATCAGTCTTCTCTCCCCACGAATTGCAGCGTTTTGCATGATATGAATCTATCTTCTTCACCTCTGCCACAGGACGGTACGAAGAGGGAGACAATCCTTTCCCATACGCTGCGCTGAGAAGCCCAGCGACAAGTGTGGCCGGATCATGGTCTGCAACTAAAGCCTCCGCGGCAGCGCGAAATCTCTCGTGGTCTTCGGTTTCGATGCATAATGCTGCACTGCTAAAGACAGCCTGCATCTGTCGATCGAGGATGTCTTTGACCGAGGGAATCTGAATATGCTCTATATCTGCCTTTACGATCCGCTTAATGAACATAAGCTTACCGTACTCACTTGGCGTAATGAAGGTGACAGAGACACCCTCCTTGCCAGCGCGACCGGTCCGTCCAATTCTATGCACGTACTCTTCAGGGGTCTGGGGAAGGGAAAAGTTGAACACATGGGTGACACCAGGGATGTCAAGCCCTCGAGCAGCCACATCGGTTGCTACAAGGATGGCGATTGATCCTGATCTGAACCTTTTGAGTATCCGCTCACGTTCGGACTGTCCGATTTCTCCGTGGATGCAGGCTACAGCATAACCGTACCCTTCAAGGGCACGGGATGTTTCATTGGTCTCCACCCTTGTTCTGCAGAATACGAGGGCATGCATGTCCTCTTCCATATCGATACATCTGCGGAGCACCTCTACCTTGTCTTGAGCCTTTACTTCAATATACTTCTGAGATGTCAGGGGAATAGTGAGATCCTTCCCCTTCACGTTAACCACAGAAAACTCCTTCATGTGGCTCCGTGCAATTTTCACTATCCGTTCAGGCATTGTAGCAGAGAAAAGGAGCATCCTTCGGTCTGGATGAGACGCCTCAATGACCTCCTCAATATCCTCAAGGAAGCCCTGGTCGAGCATCTCATCTGCCTCATCGAGAACCAGAAACGATAGGGAAGAAAGATCAAGGCTGCGTCTGCGGAGATGATCGAGGACCCTCCCCGGAGTTCCAACGACAATATGAACTCCCCGCTGTAGTGAGCGGAACTGTCGTTCGATAGACTGGCCACCGTAAACAGCATCTACAAGAATCCTGCGAGGGCCTCTGAGAGAATCGATTTCTGCAGCAACCTGTACAGCAAGCTCCCGCGTAGGGACGAGGACGAGGGCTTGTACTGCGCGATCCTTCGTATCTACACAATCGAGGATGGGAAGGCCAAAAGCTGCTGTCTTACCGGTTCCGGTCTGTGCCTGCCCGATGATATCCCTCGAACCTGTAAGAAGAGCAGGTATCACCTGTTCCTGGATCGGGGTGGGATAAATAAAGCCCTTTTCCCCAAGGGCAGAAAGAGAAGCCTCAGAGAGGCCGAGTTCTTCGAATGTAAGCATGAAATATTTAAACCGTCCACATGAAAGAATCTTTGAAGGGAAAAACATCGCATATAGATTAGTTTTTTCTTCTGCACACCTTCTGAGTATCAGAACAGTGTGGATAAATCACTATACACAATGGATGAAAGAGTGTCCAGGGTACCCTTTACTGTGAAAGGATTGGAAAAGAGGTATAATACAGAAAAAAGAGGTTTTTATGCCCATAGTGTTTGCCTTATTCTGAATCTTTACTGCTCTCTGGATTTTGTGGATCATTGTCGCATTCGTCAGAGCGTCCTACTCTGTTGGAATCTTCCTCATCCTCCTTGTGCCGGTATTCAGCTCTAACAATCAGCATTTGCCGCATGGTTCCACAGAGTTTTCTGATCAGGGCAATTCGAGCCCGGCCGGCACCACGACGCTGTTTTAGGTCATCGTAATGTTTTCTAAACTGTGGTAAGGCGTCAGCTACCTGGACAAGGGTTTGTGTCAGAATCGTCCTTGTCAGCTTGCGGGATTCCCTGTTGATATGTTCGTGCTGTTCCTTGCCACCAGAATCCGAGCATTAAAGAGCCTGGATACCGTTCTTGATCATGCGTCGTGAACAACTTACGCAATTCACGAACCGCGATCGACGGCTTGTATAGGGTCGGCAAGCCAAACTCACCGGTTACCCTGTACACCCACAAGGCCCTTGCCCTATTGTGGGCATCGCGTTTGTCGGTTTTGTTCCAGGAATCTTTTATAATCTTGAAACGGTAGGGGTTGAGTACGAAGCAGGTAATCCCCTTCGCCTCGATGTAATCGGCCCACCAAAAACTCCCCGTGGAAGCTTCCAGAACGATTGCCTCCTCGTCAGCGATGCCAAAGTCCTCACCGGGTGCCAAAAGCCGCTTGAAGGTGTCGACCTCCTTGTTGTCGAGATGACTTCGGCACAGGGTTATCAGGGGATGGGATTCAGCTATGCCCTGCGCTATGGCGGCGAAGGACAATATGCTCATGACAAAGAGCTCTGCCCCCTGGTGATGGGCGAGGATCCCAATGACATCACCAAGATCTGGTATAAGCTGATGTGGGCGGGAGCTTCCGTTGGCCGCAGCGGTATTGCCATTCAGGCCATTGCCGCTTTCGATACCGCCTTGTGGGATATGAAAGCCAAGCGCGCGAACCCGTTCCTGGCTAAGCTGATCGGTGCCCATTACGACTCCCTCCCCATCTACAAGGGATCAAGATTAAAATGTTTAAAAAAAAAGCGAGCAACGCAAAAAGCTCAGGAATTTTTCCTATTGACATTTGCAAAATCGGTAGATATAGTAAATAGAAATATGGATCGATTGCACATGGTTTTGAAAGAGGTTAAAATCAAAGACAATCAAAAGGGTGCACTAATTTCCAGGAGAAATTTTCCTGGGATCCGAATTTTTTTAAGATTGTTATTTAGAGGAGCCGTGAATGGCTCCTTTTTTTTTATACCTTCCTTACTATATTCCCTTTGCCTGATTTACGATCGGTCTGATCGTTCTTCTTTAAACCTTAATGAGGAGAGATCCCTATGAACCATCAGAGTCTTATCCTGGACCTGGAACGTTCCGGAGCGGTAAAATTTGGTAACTTTGTCCTGAAGAGCGGAAAGGTATCGCCCTTTTACATTGATCTGCGGGATATTGTTTCTAAACCTGATATTTTTCAGCGAATGGTAGATATGCTTATAGATAAGGTCCGGGAGATGGAGTTTGATGTGGTTACGGGGATTCCCTACACAGCCCTTCCCTATGCAGCAGTAATAGCCCAACGGTTGGGGAAACCGCTCGTTTACTGCAGAAAAGAAGAAAAAACCTACGGCCTGGGAGGAAGCATTGTTGGCAGTTACAAGCAGGGAGATCGCTGTTTGGTAATTGATGATGTAATTACCACCGGAGAAAGTAAAATAGAAACCGCTGAAGCTTTTGAAGCGGCCGGCCTTAAAGTGCAAGACTTTGTGGTGTTTATCGATCGAAGTTTACGGGCTCGAGAGGTGCTTGCCGGGCGGGGATACCGCTTGCATAGCCTGCTAAACCTGGAAGATATCCTTTCTACCCTTCAAAAAGAGGGAAAAGTTTCTCCCCATCAGGCAGAACAAGCCCGGATCTTTACCCGCAATTTAGAATCCGCCTCCAGCGATCTTTCGGTTCAGAATCCCTTTGCCGATAAACTGACAGAACTTATGTATCGGAAACGGACAAACCTGATTCTTAGCCTGGATGCCACCACCAAGAGCGATTTTTTCCGCATCCTTGAAGCCACTGCCTCGGAAATTGCCATGGTAAAGGTTCATGTAGATATCCTGGAGGACTTTGACCCCACTTTCCCCGTCCGCTTATCCGCTTTAGCTGAAGAGGAAGATTTTTATATCCTGGCAGATCGCAAGTTTGCCGATATTGGAAACACTGTCCGAATGCAGTACCGGGGGGGGATCTATCGTATTGCGGATTGGGCTGATGCAGTAACCGTACATTTAATTTCTGGTGAGGATATTCTAAAAGGGTTGTTTGGAGATGAAGGAACCCAGACACAGAACGGAGGAAGCGCCTTCCTCTTAGCTCGGATGTCCTCCCGAAACAATCTGATTACCGAAGGATACACCCGAAAAGTCATTGAGATCGGGCGAAAACATCCTGCCTGGGTGGCGGGGTACATCGGCCATGGAGAATCGCTGGAAGACCTGAAACGGTTCCGGGAGAAACTCCCGGAAGGTCAGCTCCTTCTTATGCCCGGTGTACAGCTCCGTAAAGGAGGAGATGAATTAGGGCAGCAGTACCTTTGCCTGGAGGATGCAATCGAAGGCGGAGCAGATGGAATTATCGTAGGCCGGGGTATATACGGAGCGACAGATCCAGCAACAGCGGCCAAATTGTACCGGGAGAAAGCCTGGGAAGCGATGGAAATTCATCGTCCTCAGCGAGTAGCAGCAGCAGCCACCATCGCATAGGAAGTACTCGTGATGAAACCGTGTGCGATAGAATCGAACTTAAAAAACTGTAATTGCACCTACCCCTGTTCTAGAAAGGGCATCTGCTGTGAATGTATCGCCTATCATCGCAGGGCGGGGGAACTCCCCGCCTGCTATTTTTCCAAAGAAGCGGAACGGACATACGACCGTTCGATTTCTTTCTATATAAAAAGTACGAAACTCTGACAACGTCTCTTTCCCCCGTTAGCTTTTTACCTTCTTATGCTCTTTAATCGCTGAATATACCACAGATGCTACTGCAATCAGAAGGAACGTACCCGAAATAGGCTTGGTCAGGAAGGGTAAAAAATCCCCCTGCGTCAACATCAGTCCCCGCCGGAGATTCGTTTCAGCGATCGGTCCTAAAATAAAACCTAATATAACGGGAGAAAGGGGGAAGCCTCCCTTTTCCAATGCATACCCCAGCACTCCAAAAAACATTACGGACCAGGCGTCAAACACCCGGTTATTCAGGCCGTACGCCCCTACCACACAGAAAACAATAATAATGGGAAGCATGATATGCTTGGGGATTCGGAGTAATCGCACAAAGAACCGCATTCCGTAATACTCCATAATCACCATAACAAAGTTAGCAACGATCAAGGCAGCAAAAATACCATATACAATATCTCCGGAAGTGGTAAATAGAAGAGGCCCAGGCGAAAGACCATGAATCATAAGGCCCCCCAGAAGCATGGCGGTTACTGTATCGCCGGGGATCCCCATGGCCAGGAGCGGTACAAGGGCTCCTCCGATAGAGGCATTGTTCGCTGTCTCAGAGGCTACGATACCATCGATGATTCCCGTACCGAATTTCTCTGGATGCTTGGACATTTTTTTTGCTGCAATGTAGGAAAGAATATTGGAAGTTCCTCCCCCGATGCCCGGCAGAATCCCAATTCCCGTACCGATCAGGCTGGATCGGATAAAGTTCCCCAGTTGCTCCTTAAACTCTTTCTTGGTAAAACCAAATCCTTTTATCTGGTAGTTCTGAATATCCTCAACCCGGATTTCTATATCTGATTCAGCAGTTTTCAAAATTTCAGAAATGGCAAATAGTCCAACAAGAGCAGGCAGCAGGTTGAAACCTCCGTCCAGTTGATAGAATCCAAAGGTAAACCGGGGATAGGCATCAATAGGAGCTGTGCCCACACAGGATAGAAGTAAACCTATAATTCCACTCATCAATCCCTTTACAATGGAACCTGTAGACAGGCTTGCAATCAACGTGAGGGAAAAGATGGCAATGGAAAAGTACTCTTGAGGACCAAACCGGAGGGCGATATCTGCCAGTGGAGGAGAAACGAAGAAAAGAACCAGGAAACTGAAAAGGCCGCCCAGGAAAGAATAAAAAATACCTGCTCCCAGCGCCTTTCCTGCTTCTCCTTTTGCAGCCATAGGATGACCGTCGAAACAGGTCGCTATACTTGAGGGAGTTCCCGGTATATTAATAAGAATCGCTGAAATCAACCCTCCAGAAACCCCTCCGATGTAGAGACCGATCAAGAGAGCCATCCCATGAACCGGCGGCATGCCAAACGTCAGAGGAAGACAGAGGGCTACTGCCATGGTCGCTGTTAAACCGGGAATAGCACCAAAAATAATCCCCACCCCTACTCCCAACACTATAAGGATGAGAGGCTCTAACTCAAGAATTTGTGAAAATCCTACTATAAACATATCCAACATACTCTATACTCCTATCCGAGGATCCCTGCGGGAAGAAAGAGGATGAATACTTTTACAAAAAGGTAGTACACAATTATAGAAGTGGAAACTGCTATAAGCCCATAAAGAGGCAAATTTGGTTTTTTACGGCTTAGCACCAGAAACTGGAAGAACAGGTAAAACGCAGTAGTAATAAGGAATCCCACGGGTTCTAATAAAGCTAAATATAGAAGGATGAGAAGGAACGTTAACAATACCCGCTTCCGGCTTTCGGCAGAAACCTCAGGTTTCTCTTTCTGGGACGCTTCTGGAACAGCCTTCGACTTTGCTGCGACACTCTGTACGATTAAAATGATGCTGAGGATCCCTAAGAGCGAAGCAGCCAGCTGGGGTACAAAAGCCGAACCGATTCTAGAAACCACCAACCGTTTAATGGAAAAAGAAGCAATCCAGACCCCGATAGACAAGAGTAAAAACCCGATACCGATAAAAAGGTCCCTCTTTCTTGTTTCTAAGTGCATGCGCATTCTCCTTTCGACATTGCTTGAATAAACTATTTGTGGAACATCATTTAGCAAATTCTATGCCTAACACCCCTCATTAAATCCATTTTCCCCTCTCCTTTAATTCTTTTCCAGATAAAGTATAATTTATTCTGTCTTAAAAATGCAAAATGCATACATCCATCCTTCTGTTGAAGTGTTTTCAAAATGTTTCAGATCAGTTCAAGCTCCCGCATTCTCCGCCAGAGGGTTGTACGGCTAATCCCCAATGCTTTTGCAGCCAGATTCTTATTATAAGCAGCATTTTTCAGCGCAGTTAGCAATCGTTCCTTTTCAAAATCCCGGACTTCTTTCTTGAAGTTTATGGTTGCATGATTCCCCATAACCTGTACAGAGGGCTTTCTGCTTACAGGTGAAGTGTATGCAGCAACGACTGCTTCTACATCCCGTTCATCGATCACCTGACACTGGCTTAACACAACGAGACGCTCGCAGAAATTTCGCAACTGCCGAATATTTCCCGGGAGGTCCAGAGTTCTCAGACGCCGTTTCGCCTTTTCTGTAATTTGAATTGGAGAAAGACCAAATTGATGGGTGAACTGGTGGATCCAATATTCCGCGATAGCCGGAATATCCTCCCTCCGTTCTGCAAGCTCTGGTAATTCAAGGGTAAGTATGTCTATCCGATAGTATAGATCCTCTCGAAATGCTCCCGCTCGAACCATGTCTATCAAATTTTTGTTGGAAGCAGCAATAATACGCACATCCACCGGAATGACCCGATCATGGCCGAGCCGCATAATCTCTTTTTCTTGAATAGCTCGTAAAAGACGCCCCTGAAGTCGGGGAGGAATCTCGGAGATTTCATCCAAAAAGAGAGTTCCCTGGTGTGCCAGCTCAAATAACCCCGGTTTGCCTCCCTTGGAAGCTCCGGTGAAGGCTCCCTCGACATAGCCGAATAGCTCACTTTCCAGGAGGGTTTCCGGTAATGCAGCGCAATTCACAGCGACAAAGGGGCCGTTTTTTCGGGGGCTGTAGGTATGGATGCTCTGGGCAAATAACTCTTTCCCTGTCCCTGTCTTCCCCAGGATAAGTATGTTGGAATCTACCAGACTATACCGTTTTGCCGTGTGTATTGCGGATAAGATTGCAGCGCTGCTTCCAATAATATCCTCAAAGGTGTGTTTTGCCACATGCCCCCGCAAATAGATCTTTTCTCGAATACGGGTTTCCAGTTCCTGAATTTTTGATACTTCCTGAAGCGTGTAAATTCGCCCAATACTTTCCCCCCGGAGCCGTATGGAAGTTCCCCGAACACTCAACTGTTTCTTCTCATATTGGATCAACTCAGGAATCATTCCTTCCTCTGTTTCTGCAATATAAACCCCTTTTAAGGCAGGTAATACCTCATCCACGGATCTCCCCAGGACCTGTATTGCAGAAACAGAAAGGATCCGGGAGGCAGCCTGGTTGAATACGGTGATCCGCTGGGAAGCATCTACTGCGATGATTCCTTCAAACGACTTATTAAGGATAACTTTCAGATTCTCCGATTGCTCTTCCACACGCCGGCTTACATGGGCTAATCGTTTGGCTTCCGTTATGCTATGCCACATGGATTCTTTCCCCGATTCCAATAACACGTGGGGAACTCCCAGCTCTTCAGCAAAGGCGCAGGTTTTTACTCCGCCGATAACCGTATCGGTACCGCTCTTCACAACTCCTTCCACAGCAGAACGAATCTCTTCCGTCGTATTCAGAATCACCTGCTGAACCTGTAGCCCAAAGACATCCTCGTACTTCTCAACGCCCATCACCATGTTGAGAGATCCCAGAACCGCTACCCTTTTAGCTTGAAACTCATTTTTTGCTCTTTTCAAGCTTTGCACCAGGTCACCGGCAGCTACCGGAACCTCCACCACCGGGATAAAACGATCCATCCTCTGGAGTTCTTCTGAAACAAATCCCCGAGAAACAATAACTTCAAAATCAAGATCCAGGTTCTTTATTTCCGAAGGCCAACTCGCCACCACGGTATGGAGGGTGTAGTCATCCAGGTCTATGTCGCGTTTACGTTGTATCTTAGTATGCTCCTGGAACACCTGTAGAAACTGGTCTGCAAACTCCTGATACGGAGCGATAAGGAGCATTTTGATCATAGGCCGTATCTTACTCCGAGCGCATCTATTCTGTCCAGGGGACTTGTTTCAATTATGAATAATTCTGAAACATTCTCACCCAGATCTTAACAGGAACCAGGAAGTGAGGTAAAAATTCCACTTATTTTCATGAACTAATGGAGGGAAAAAGAGATGTTTTTGTGACAATTTTCTTATTATCCTAGAAGAACTGGTCAATTATGCATCCGTTTTTCTACTATTTGCAAAATAAGACACAAAATAACAGTATTGAGACCGGATTCCTTATTAATAGATGCTTTAGGTACGCTTTTTGCTTAAATTTCTATGTGATTATGTCTCAGGCAGGCTATACATATTCTTATAGACCGAGGGTTGCGTTTTATCCGACCCGCCGTACCTCTCACTATTTTGACTCAGGAGCACGGGTATCTCCCGATATGTTTGTGCAAAGGCTGCATCTAGAGGAGATAGATGAAGAATATGAGGCATGGAACCACATTACCCAGGAAGGATTATGGGGAGCGGAACTGTACCCTGACTTTCCCTGGATAGAAGCCATGCTCGGGATTCCTATTGAGGCAAGCAAGGAGGGGTATCGGCTCGTATCCTCAGAAGATCAAACAAGTCGAAGAGCTTATCCTTCCTTCGATTCGAAAAATCCCTGGATAGAAGGATACTTTCGTATGTTAAAATCCGCCGCATATCACGCTCAGGGGAGATACCCCTTAGCAATCCCTTCTATAAAAGGGATTCTCAGTCTGGCAACAGTTTTTTTCGGAGAAAGCCAAATACAAAGCTGGGTCAAAACATGTCCCGACACGCTAAAAAAAGCAATTGATAAAACGATAGAATTTATAATCCGTTTTTACCAGAATGTTTTCAGCATCATCCAAAACATAGAAGGAAAATACACAACGGGGAGTTCTTTTTTGCCTTTTGATATCCCCTGCGTGGTGATCCAGGAATCACTCTTTAACCTGGACTGGATACGCAATCTAAATCCCCTGGGGGAATTTATCAATGTAATGAAAAAAGATTTAGGCTACGCTTTTTACTTGAAAATATCAGCCCCTTCCCTTCGGTGGATAGATACATTAGCAATTCTTAAATTAGTGGATGGAGTCATTGTAGAGAAGGATGAAACAGGATTCCCCTGGGAAGATATGGTTCCCCTGTTACAGGGGATTCAAGAGGAAGGAAAAGTATTGGTCATAGCCGGATATCCGGCGATGGAGGATTGGAAGTTTCTTCTACAGAATCTTTGCTATCAAGACCTTATAATTCTCTTCTATGTAGCGACGTTTCAGGAGGCGCAATTCTGGTCTAACTATCTATCGGAAAATAGCCGGAGGAAAGCGCAGTAGCGCAACCCCGGTTGTTCAATATATTTTTTATAGAGGAGGACTGTATGAAAAAGTTCATCGTAATTCTTCTGACACTGCTTCTTGCTACCCCGGTACTATTCGCAGCAGGTGGGAAGGAAGCAGCTAAACCGGCTTATCCCCAAAAGCCGATCCAGGTGGTAGTACCCGCAGGAGCTGGAGGAGACACGGATATTAACTGCCGTATTCTGGCTAAATATCTGGAGAAGGAACTGGGGCAGAGTGTGGTAACGGTAAACGTAGGGGGTGCAGGTGGTACTCTTGGTACGCGCAAGGTAAAGGATGCGGCTCCGGACGGTTACACGGCACTGTTCTTCCATCCGGGAATGCTTCTGAATAAAATACTGGGATTAGCTGATTATTCTTTCCAGGATTTTGAAGTAGCTGCCCTTGCCGTCCTGGATGAAACCAACATTTTTGCCGCCAATGGAAAAGCTCCCTACAATACGATGGCTGAACTGGCAAAGATCCTGAAAGAAAAACCCAAGTCACTCTCTTTCGCCACGGAGATAGGAAGTTTTACTCATCTCCATGTTCTTGCGTTCCAGGATGTTGCAGGTGTGCAGTTCAATATCGTAGATGTGGGAGGAGCCGCTGCTAAAACTGCCGCTCTAAAGGGTCAACAGATCGACGTAATAGGAACCCAGTATGGGTTGGTAAAAGATTACATCAAGACCGGCGATTTCAAAGCTATCGGAGTGCTCTCTGACAAGCGGAATCCTGCTTTCCCCGATGTTCCCACTTTCAAGGAACTGGGGTTTGACGTTTCGTTCACCAAGTTTTTCTTCTATTCCTTCCCCAAGGGGACTCCCAAAGAGATCGTTGACCGTTTTAGCGCCGCTGTAAAGAAGGTTGTAGAAAATCCTGAATATCAAAAGGCTGCTTTCGACGCCCTGTATGTAACACCAACCTATAAGGGGCCCCAGGAAACCTTCGATTTCCTTACTCAGCAAGAGACTATGTACAAGAAATACCTAAGCGGTATCCAGGTGAAACAATAAGAAGCATAGCCCTCCGCCTGGTGCGGAGGGTTTTATAGATCCTCAATATGAACATAGAGCAAAAATTACATCGTTTTCAAGATTTCTGGAATAATAAACCCGTTTCCTCTCCTCTCATTGGATTTGATGTAGGAGGATGGTTTCCTTTTCAGCGGTTTTCCGCGCTTAAAGAACTACCAGAAGATGCCTACCTTGATCCCGATTCCCTGGATCCTTTTAAGTGCCTTCAAGATTACAAACAGTACCTTTCCAGGCTATTGGAACTCCCGGATGATCTGGTGAAAGGTATCGCCCCCATTCCTGCTGTGCCCTGGATTGAAGGTATGCTGGGATGCAAAATCAAACGGAAAGGGGATAGCCTCTGGGCAGAAGAAAGCAAGATCGATTATTCGAAACTTCAAACGTTCGATACCTTTTCCAACTCCCCCTGGTATCGGGTCTACCTTCGGTTTGTGGAAACGCTCGCAAAAGCGTGGAATGGAGAATATCCTGTAGGGCTTCCCATCCTGCGGGGAGTGAGCGATCTGCTGGGAGCTCTTCGCGGACACACGGAAGCAATTCTGGACGCGGTAGAAAATCCCAACCGTGTAAAGCATACAGCCCGAAAACTGGCACGGGTTATCATTCAAGTTACCCGTGCTCATCATCGATGTGCAGGGATGTTCCAGGGCGGTTATACGATAGAACAGTACGGTATTTGGGCTCCCGGTCCTCTTGTCAGGATCCAGGAGGATGCTTCCGCCCTCTATTCACCGGAATTATTCCGAACCTGTATTCTTCCCGCTGATCGGATCATCGCTCAAGCGTTCCCCTACAGTCTTATCCATCTGCACGGATCCTCCCTCTTTCTTTTAGAGGAATTCCTATCGGTAAAGGAAATTGGAGTATTTCAGGTCAATCGAGACGTGGGTGAAATGGATTTAAAAGAGATGAAACCCTTTCTGGAGCAGATACAGAACCGAGGTCGGAGGCTTTTACTCCGGGGTCCTTTTACGGAACAGGACTACCAATGGATCCGTCAACACCTCTCTCCTGTAGGCCTGGTCGTGCAAACCGTGGGGAATTCCCTGGAACAAGCACAGGAACTCATTAGGGCTGCGTCACGGATATTTCGAAACACTTAAGCGGTAAGTTCAGCCAGATACTCCCTCATCCTGGTGAGCTTGCGATCGGTTTCTTCCTCTTTAGCCTTCTGTTCCGCGATTACTTCCGGACGGGCTTTCTCCAGAAAACCGGAATTGGAAAGCTTCTTGCGCACTGTTTCGAGAAACGCTTCTGCCTTTTTAATCTCTTTCGTCAAACGTTCTACTTCTTTAGGAACGTCAATTACATCCCGGATATAGACAAAAGCTTCAAAACCCGTACCCACTACAGCCACACTTCCCTTTTCCTGCTGCTGGAACTCGCCGATCGTTACCTCGGAAGCCCCTATAAGAAGGCGAATCAGGTCTTCATGGCGACATAAATACGCATCGGCAAAAAATCCCGGCTCAGTTTTCACCGCCACCCGGATCTTTCGGTCAGGAGGAATGGTGAACTCACTGCGAAGCGTTCGAACCATGCGGACCAGCTCTTGCAGAACCGCGTAGGTTTCTGCTTCTTCGGAGAAAATCCGATCTGCCCGTTTCTCAGGGAAAGGAGCCACAATACAGGCTTCCTGTTTCCTGGGTAGTTTCTGGTAGATCTCTTCTGTAAGGAAAGGTAAAAAGGGATGGAGAAGGCGCAGGGCCTCTTCCAGAATTCCCACCAGCAGGGTGATCACCCGATCCTTCTCTCCTTCATCGTCGGAGTAGAGAGAGAGTTTTGTCGATTCAATATACCAATCACAGAATTCGTTCCAGAAAAATTCATAACAGGCCGATGCCGCTTCATTGAACCGGTATTCCATCAGACTATCCCGAACAATACCGGCAGCCTCGTTCATCCGATGAAGGATCCATTTGTCCACTTCTGTCTTGGGAGCTTGCTCAAAATCGAGCAGCTGGCGTCCTTCGAGGTTCATCAACAGGTACCGGCTGGCGTTCCATATTTTATTGGCAAACCGGGAACCTACTCCGAAACTTTCCTTGCTGATAAGCACATCCTGCCCCTGAGCTGCGAGAAAGGCAAGGGTAAATTTCATGGCATCCGCCCCATACTCATCCACAATCTCGAGCGGATCGATCCCATTCCCGAGCGATTTAGACATCTTTCTGCCGTGTATGTCTCGTACCAGCCCCGTGATATAGATATCCCGGAAAGGAACTTCTCCCATGAACTCCAGAGAAGCCATGATCATCCGGCTTACCCAGAAGAAGATAATATCATACCCCGTTACCAGGGCTGTCGTAGGAAAATACAATTTCAAATCTTCCGTTTCTTCCGGCCACCCCAGGGTAGAAAAGGGCCACAGCCAGGAAGAGAACCAGGTATCCAATACATCCTCATCCTGATGGATGTTTTTACTCCCGCACTGACTACAAGAATCCGGATCTTCCCTGAGAACCAGCGTAGCTCCACAATCTGCACAGTACCAGACCGGAATACGGTGCCCCCACCAGAGCTGACGGGAGATGCACCAGTCTCGAATATTTTCCAGCCAGTGAACGTATGTATTCTCCCACTTCCGGGGAAAAAAAATTATTTTTTCTTCTTTCCAGGCCTGAAGAGCTTTGTCTGCCATGCTCCTCATCCGAACAAACCACTGGGAGGAAAGGTAGGGTTCGATTACCGTATTACAGCGATAGCAATGCCCTACCTGATGAATATGATCCTTTTCTTCCAGGAAAAATCCCTGTACTTTCAGATCCTCCACCACTTTTTTTCGGGCTGTGCCTACATCCAATCCCCGATAGGGAAGAGGTACTGCATCCGAGAGGGTCCCGTCGGGATTCAGAATGTTCACTGCCTCCAGGTTATGCCGCTTTCCCACTTCCCAGTCGTTTATATCATGGGCAGGAGTAATCTTAACCGCTCCAGTTCCAAAGGTCTTATCCACATATGTGTCCGCAATAATCGGGATTTTCCTTCCCACGAGAGGGAGGATGACAGTTTTCCCTACAAGGGATTTGTACCGGGGATCCTCCGGATGTACTGCTACCGCGGTATCTCCCAGAAGGGTCTCCGGCCGGGTAGTGGCGATTTCGATAAATCCTGTTCCATCTTCATACGGGTACCGGATATGGTACATCTTTCCGTGAGCTTCCTGATGCTCCACTTCATCATCCGATAAGGCGGTTCCGCAGGATGGACACCAGTTTACCAGGTACTGCCCCTTGTAAATCAATCCCCGTTCGTACAGACCTACAAATACTTCCCGAACCGCCCGGGAAAGTCCTTCATCCAGGGTAAACCGCTCCCGGCTCCAGTCGCAGGAGGAACCGATTTTTTTCAGCTGTTGTACAATGATTGACTTATGTTCCAGAGCTGTTTTCCATGTTTCTTCGAGAAATTTTTCCCTCCCCACCTTCTTGCGATCCAGCCCCTGTGCTCTCAACTTCTTCTCCACTACGTTCTGAGTGGCGATTCCGGCATGATCTGTTCCCGGTAGCCAGAGGGTAGGTTCTCCCAGCATCCGATGGAAACGAATTACGATGTCCTGTAAGGAATTGTTTAATCCATGCCCCATATGTAGGACACCTGTGACATTGGGAGGAGGTATAACGATCACATAGGGCTTCTTTCCCGGACATGCTCTGGGTTTAAAATATGCCCGATCCATCCAGAATTGATAGATCCGGTCTTCGAATTCCTTGGGATTATAGGTTTTTGCTAGTTCTATCGCCTTCATTCCGTTGCCTCCGAGTACGATCGCACCTGGTTGGGATACGGCCTATTCTATCAATTCTCGCGGGTCTGAGCAAGAAAGGGATCAAGATTTCAAAAAAGCGCCTTGTACAATCCTCCGTCTACCATCAGAGTCTGCCCCGTAATATAAGAAGCTTCGTCTGAAAGGAGAAAAACCGCAGCTTTAGCAAGCTCCTCTGGTTTGCCTGTCCGCTTAAACGGGATATCTTCCGCATTTCGGGCAAGCTGTTCTTCGAAAGGAACTCCCGTCTTCTCCGCATCATACGCTGCTAATTTCCGTAAACGATCTGTAAGGATTCTGCCCGGCGCCAGGCAATTTGCACGGATGTTCAACGGAGCGAGTTCGAGGGAGAGTGCTTTTATCAAACTGGTTACTCCAGAGCGCATAACCCCGGAAAGAATCAGATTCGGCCAGGGTTCCTTCACTGTAATCGAGGTAAGGGCCAGAATTGCCCCTTTTTGTTGTTTTTTCAATATAGGAAGCACATGCCGGATTAACCGCACGGATGACATCAATGTTAAATTAAAGGCGTTGTACCAATCCTCTTCTCCAAACGCCTCAAACCCTCCTGCTGGAGGGCCTCCTGCATTTACTACAACTCCATCTACTGTGTTAAAGGCCTTGAATCCTTCCCCTACCCACCTCTCGATAGAATCTTTCTGTCCCATGTCCAGTACTGCTCCCCGTACTGTTCCCTCCCGGGACAATGCTTCTATTGCTTTCTTTGTTTTTTCTTCTGATCTGCTTCCTATGAAAACCCGGGCTCCTTCTTTCACTGCCTCAGAAGCAATTGCAAACCCTAATCCTTCTGTAGAAGCCGCTACAAAAATCGTTCGTCCTTTCATTTTTTCCATAAAAAGAATCCTCCTTCCTGAATATAAAAAAACTTGAATCCTATTTTATGCCTATTCATTTTCATTCTTCAACCCTTCGCATCTGAATATCAACAATCTTCGTGTCACTACCTATTGACCAGTTTCCAATCCTTATGTTGTATTCCTTATAATATTTGAGACAAAGGAGGCAAAATGAAACCCTGGGCACTGGTGCTTTCCGGCGGAGGCGGCCGTGGTTTGGTCTATGTCGGAGTACTCAAAGCCTTAAAACAGTTAGGAATCAAACCGAACTTTGTTGCAGGAACATCAATCGGTGCCATCTTTGGAGGGTTGTACTGTTCCGGAATGTCTGCCCTTGAAATTGAGCAGTTCGTTCGGGATGAGTTTGACCTGAAGGATTACCTGGAAGGAATCACTTTCAAACTGGGGGAAGGTGCCTTTTTTCGTTTTCTTCAGGCTCAGGAGGCCCTGAACCATCTTGCCCGTGGAAAGGGGATCGATAGTGGAAGCAAAATATTCGAAACGCTCCAGAAACTTACGAAGGGAAAACATTTCAGGGACACTTCCCCTTCCTTTGCCTGTAACGCGGCCGATCTTTTATCAGGAAAAGAAATTGTACTGGATTCAGGCCCCCTGGCTGAGGCAATCCGTGCCTCCATGTCTGTTCCCGGGATCTTTACCCCGGTTCCCTATCCTCCGTACTTGCTCGTAGACGGAGGTATCTTAAACAATCTACCCGTACGTATTCCCAGAAGGAAGGGAATTAGTACAGTCATAGCCGTGAATTGTAGTCCCTTTACTTTGGTGAAACCAGAAGAAATACCTACAGGAATATCCGTATTTTTCCGGGCTCTTGCTGTTGCCGGGAATGATCGACCTATCAGCCCTAAATGGGATATCGCCGATCTGGAAATTCGAATTCCTCCGAAAAGTTCCGAATTCGACTTTTCCCAGAAACAAGAGCTGATTGATTTAGGAGAACGTATATTTCTGAAAGCTGAACCTCTTATTCGTCAGGCCTTGTCCCACAGACCTTTCTGGCGAGGACCAGAATCCCCGGTGTTTGAAGGATAATTTTCTACCACAGGAAGATCAAATTATGAATTCTTCCCTGCAAATCTGCCATCTTTTCCTTGACAGATATTTTGTAATTCCTCTATACTAAATTATCCTAAAACTCTAAGGAAAGGAGAGTGGTATGAGAAAGCTTACTAAATTTGTGGTAATTCTGATGGTTCTTACCCTTGCGTGTACAACCATCGTTTTTGCTGCTGGGAAAGCAGAAGAGAAAGCGGGAAAATGGAAACCCACCAAACCCATCACTGTTATTGTACCCTGGGGCGCAGGCGGCTCAACGGACCAGATTGTTCGTCTCTGCGCAGGAGAGCTTGAACCCTACCTGGGAACAAAAATCGTAGTGGTAAATCAGCCCGGTGCATCCGGATCTGTAGGAACAAAGAACGCCATGGAAGCAGCCAAGGATGGATATACCTGGACAGGAGGCGCAGCGGCAGACCTTGCAACGTATAAAATACAGGGAATGCTGGATACAGACATCCGAAAAGATTGGCATATTTTCCTCGCCGTAGCAAACGTCATGGTCGTAAGCGTAAACCCGAATACCCCCTATAAAAATTTTGGAGATCTGCTTCAAGCTTTTAAAGACAAGCCGGGTCAGATACCTGTAGGAACCGCAGGACAGAGCTCTGCAGGCCACATCGCAATGGAAGCAATCCGTAAATACACAGGAATCCAATATAAGCACGTAACCTATGACGGCGGGAATCCTGCGGTAATTGCCTGCGTAGCTGGAGAAGTGGAAGTAACTCCTCAGCTGGCCGTAGAGGAAGCGGATATGATCCGGGGCGGAAAACTTCGCCCGTTGGCAGTCCTTTCGGATAAACCTCTGCAACTTCAGGGATATGCAGAGTCGATCCCCCCCATCACAAACTGGATCAAAGATTTTGAAATGGGGTTAAACTACTTTGGTATTTTCATCCCTAACGGTGTTCCTCAGGAAGTGATCACTACCGTGGAGATGGCATGGAAAGAAGTAATTGCAAACTCACAAAAGATCAAAGAGTATTGCATAGCACGCGGGGCTGTGTTTACTCCTTACTACGGGCAGGAAGCCCAGGATAAGGCATTCAGCTACTACCAGCCGGTTGCATGGATATATTACGATGCCGGGAAGGCCAAGATTTCTCCGGACACCGTGGGCATTCCCAGACCCTAACAATTCCTGTACAGTAGAGCAGGGTCGCATGCCCTGCTCTTTTCAGATTATAGGGTATACCCAAAGACGCACTATTTTGTATTTGAAGGGGTACTTATGAAAGAAGAAAATATGCCGAAGGCCGATTTTTATACTTCTCTCATCCTTGTTGCCTTCGGAATTACTGTGCTCATCTTATCTATAAAGATGCCTACTCTAGCAGAACAAAACAAAAA
>JAGODW010000002.1 GCA_017998025.1 Spirochaetales bacterium | reverse complement strand
CCCTCTTCATACGCCTTCTTGCGGATCTCTGATTCTTCTGTAGCAGCTCGTATCCGGGCTTCATTCAGGATATCTTCTGCCTTTCGGCGAGCATCTTCTACGATCTGTTCCGCCTCTTCCTCTGCATTTCTGCGGATAAGTGCTGCCTCTTCATTCTTCTTCCGTACAATCTCAAAGGCAGTTTGTTCTGCTTCTTTTACAATCCGTTCTGCTTCTGCCCGGGCAGAAGATACCATCGCTTCTTTTTCTTTTTCCCATTGGAGACGGAACAGCTCCGCTTCCCTTCTCAGATCATCTGCACTAGGCCCGGTATACTCTGCCACCTCCTGGATTTCTTCGAGCTCTTCCTTAGGCATAAGCATATTCGGAGGTTCTATCTGTACCCGCTCCTTACTCTGTACAATCTCGTAGGGACGAAAAACGTTTTTTGCCAAGGATAACACCTCCTGTTATACCACCAGCTCGTCCTCTCCACCTCGTGCCACGACAATCTCTCCCTGTTCTTCCAGTTTGCGGATGATAGCTACAATCTTCTGCTGGGCTTCTTCCACATCCTTCATCCGGATCGGCCCCATATACTCCATATCTTCCTTGAGTAGCGTAGCAGCCCGTTTCGACATATTCCGGAAGATCTTGTCTTGAACCTCCGAATCCACCGCTTTTAAGGCCTTGGCCAGCTCTGTAGTATCAACCTCCCGGAGGACTTTCTGTATCGCCCGGTCGTCCAGCATAACGATATCCTCAAATACGAACATCCTCTTCTTGATCTCTTCGGCAAGTTCAGGATCCTCCTCTTCCAGCGATTCTATGATGGATTTCTCTGTTGAACGGTCTACCAGGTTTAGAATATCTACGATGCTTTCAACGCCTCCTGCAGATGTGTAATCCTCCGAAGAGAGGGTGGAAAGCTTCTTCTCCAGAACCCGCTCGACCTCCCGGAGCACTTCCGGTGAGGTTCTGTCCATTGTTGCGATCCGTTTAGCCACGTCTGATTGGATCTCATGGGGTAAACTGGATAGGATCACTGAAGCTTTTTGAGGTTCCAGATACGCCAGAATAAGGGCTATAGTCTGGGGGTGTTCCTGCTGGATAAAGTTCAGCAAGTGGGTCGGATCGGTTCTTCGAATAAAATCAAACGGACGAACTTGAAGGCTGGACGTAAGGCGGTTGATAATGTCCACTGCCTTCTGAGAGCCTAGAGCCTTTTCCAGCAGTTCCCGGGCATAATCGATCCCTCCGGTCGTGATAAAGTCTTGAGCCATCATCAGCTCCTGGAATTCCATCAGTACCTTATCCCGATCCTCTGCATCAATCGTTTCAAGTCGGGCAATTTCGAAGGTAAGGCTTTCGATTTCATCTTCCCGCAGATGTTTGAAAATCTCCGCCGATACTTCAGAACCCACTGTAACCAGAAAAATGGCTGCCTTCTGCCGCCCTGTAAGTTCTTTTTTATGGGTGGCTCCGCCTTTTTTAGCTGCCGGAGCTGCGGGTGCAGCGGTCCCTCCCCCTACAGGTTTTTTAGCCATAGCTCATTCCTCCATTAGCCAGGTACGAATAAGCTGAGCAACATCCTCGGGATGCTCTCGGGCCATATTAACAGCATTCTCCTGAAGTTCCAATCGAGCCCGCTCCTCTACGGACATTTCCACTTCAGCTCCTTCCTCTTCCGCAGCTCTCAGTGCTGCTTCCCGCATAGCTTGATGCTGTCGGGCAAGTTCCTCCTCCCGGAGGCGCCTTCTCCTTTCCAGTTCCCGGGAAACAAGACGGAACACAATGAAGGAGATTAAAAGAACCGCAATGGAGATCATGATGTAGAGAATCGTCCGTTGCAGCTGTAATTTAGCCCTGTACTCCCGATCCTCCTTTTGATGCTCGTCCGTGCGATCAAATACTACATGCTGGACCGTAACGGAATCTCCTCGTTCCCGGCTAAATCCTATCGCATTTTCAACCAACGCCCGTGCCTTGGATAGATCCACATCCGTTAGAGGAACGTACTCCCGCTCAATGCTCCCATCCTTACGGAGAATTGCCTCTCCTTTTTCATTGTACTTCCATTTCCAGACCCCGTCGATGGCTACGGCGCAGGTGATCCGTTTAATTTCCCAGGGAGCTTTTTCTTCCTGAATTTTTCGAGTATTTACTACTTCGTTTTGGATGACAGAACTCTTCGAATAGCGACCTACCATATTCTCAAGATCTTTGTACGCAGGGGGAGTCTGTCCTTCCTGGCCGGGAGGCCCTTCTGGATTAAATCCCGTTCCTTCAAACTTTTCTTCTGATACTTCTTTAGAAAGGGTAATTGAAAGAGTTTTAGACCCTTCTGCAGCAGATTCATCATAGGGTGTCTTGGGATTATCCGGATTTATAAGGATGGGAAAATGCTCTTCCGTAGCTACGGTTTTTTTACCCGTATCGAGAGTGATGTCCAGATTTATTACCTGTACACGGTCCGCTCCATAGATTTGCTTTAAAGCTTCCAGGATAGAGCGTTTATACTGTGCTTCCAGTTCCCGCGCGGTTTTCATCTCCCGCTTCGCCAGTTCGAGGCGATCGATATCCGCCAGTCCGGTAAAATCGTTTAAAACCAGGCCGGTATGGTCGGTTATCGTGATATTTTCTGGCTTCAGTCCTTCTACCGCATACTGTACCAGCCGAACGATCCCTTCTATCTTTTTCCGATTCTGAGTGATATCCGAACCGGGCTTGGGCGTGAGAATGATGGAAGCGGTGACTGGATTTCTATCTTCGGCAAAAAGCTTGTCTTCCGGCATAACAATGGTTACACTTGCCGCATCCACCTCATCCAGAGCCGTTATATGCTGCTCCAGGTTACGGGTGATAGCCCGGCGGAGATTTACATTTCGCTCAAAGTCTGTAATTGTCCATCGTTCAATATCGAAAATCTGCCAGGGATCCGTTCCGCGGGGGATAAGATTTTCCTGTGCCAGAATAGCCCGCATGCGTTGAGCTGTTTTCTCGTCAGAGACCAGGATCCGTTGATCGGAAGTGATCTGGTAAGGAATGCTTTCCTGATCCAGCCGCTGGGTTATGCGGGTCATTTCCTGTTCATCCGGGATCGTTCTATACAAGAGCGGTACCATAGAGGGAGAAGCGCTGAATGCAGCCAGCATTACTATCCCTCCGATCAGGCCTACCACAACTCCCCCAAAAATGATCCGCTGAGTAACCGTCCATTTTTTCCAAATAGACGAAATTCGTTCAAGAATCTGTTTAAGAAATGCGTTCATGTCCCCTCCCTATGACACGAATAGAAATCCTTTAACCCTCCTCGCTATCAACGAGCAGAAATAATATCCCGATAAGCCCGGATCACCCGGTCTACCACCGCCTTGGTGATATTCAAGGACATATTTGCCTCTGCAAGCGCTATCGTAACATCATGTACATCCACGGAATCCGGATCAATAACCAACCGCTGTGAAAGCTCTATACTTTTCTGCTGCAGGTTGTTCACAGAGTTAAGCTCATCCAGCACTATCCGTTTAAAATCCTTTGTGCCTTGTGCAGGGGCTTCTCCTCGTGATCCTTTCAAGTGCCGGGGATCGGAGGTTTGCAAATAAATGAGATGCCCCTTTGCATCTCTCTCTGCCTGTATAGGGTCCATCTAACTTACCTGCCTATCTCAAGTGCTTTTAAAAACATACTTCTCGATCCATTGATCACTGCAACGTTCGCTTCATACGAACGGGAAGCGGCGATCATATCCACCATTTCAGTGACAATATTTACATTGGGGTATTCAACGTACCCGGCCCGGGGTCCTGATTTTATCGCATCCGGATGGGTGGGATCGTATACCAACCGGGGTGGATCGGAAAAATCTTTCTCAACCTTTACGACCCGCACTCCTTTGCCTGCTTCATTTTCCAAAGCCCGGGGAAGAAACACGCTTTTCCAGTACGGTTGGTCGACCCTGGGCCGAAAGATTACCCGACTTCTTCGAAAGGGGCCTCCTTCAGTAGTTCGGGTTGTATTGGCATTGGCAAGATTATCTGAGATAACATCCAATCGTAGCCGCTGAGCTGTTAGTCCGGAAGCAGCAATATTAATTGAAGAATACAATCCCATCGGTTAGTCCTCCCTTATCTCAGAACCAGGTTCACCTGGTTGTAATGGCTTGCCACTACCTGAGTCATTAACTGGTACTGAAGCTGGTTATGGAGTGCATCCATTGCCTCTTGCTCAATATCCACGTTATTTCCATTATTTTTTGAAGTTGTCAGGAAATCCAGCACCTTCCGGGGTCGTACGGTTCTATAATCGATCCGCCGATCAAAGGGAATGTGACGAGAATCCGTAAGGAAAGGTTTGAGCCGGATGGAGGGTTCCTCTGAGGCAAGGGCTGCCTTCAGGGCAGATTCAAAGTTCACTACAGACCGCTTATAGTGCGGTGTATCCGAGTTTGCAATGTTATTTGAAATTACATCCCGCCGATACAGGTTGACATCTAAACTCCGGTGCAGAATGTCCAGGGTTTTCCCAAAACTGTTGCCGGTAAACATGTTTTCAATAAACATATCTAGTTACCCCCTTCTTCTATCCTCGGCGGGATTTTCTCTCTCCTTAGAAATTTCATAGGATGTACCTGCTAAGATCCTGGTTCTCTATTACGTTCTGAAGTCGTTCATCTACATAGGCTGCCGTAATGGGAATCCGCTGTCCTGGTAGTTCCGGTGCATGGAATGAAACATCTTCCAGCACTAATTCCATGATAGTGTGAAGCCTCCGCGCTCCAATATTTTCCGTGCGTGCATTCACTTCTGCCGCAAGCTCTGAAATCCGCTGAATCGCCGAATCTTCAAACTGTACTACTACTCCTTCTGTCTTCAAGAGTTCACTGTACTGTTTTGTAAGAGCATTTTCTGGCTGAGTTAAAATACGGACAAAGTCATCCTTGGTAAGGGGATCCAGTTCTACCCGAATAGGAAACCTGCCCTGGAGTTCCGGGATTAAATCACTAGGTTTAGAAATATGAAAAGCTCCTGCTGCAATGAAAAGAATATGGGAAGTATCAATCATGCCGTACTTCGTATTCACCTTGCTCCCTTCCACAATGGGGAGAATATCTCTCTGCACTCCCTCCCTGGATACGTCAGGTCCCATTCGGTTTCCCTTTGAAGTGATCTTGTCAATCTCATCGATGAAGATGATCCCCATCTGCTCTACCCGATCCCGGGCCAGCTCGGAAACCCTATCTGTATCGATCAGTTTTTCCATTTCCTCCCCCACGAGGATCTCCCGTGCCTGTTTTACCGTAACGCGGCGTTTCTTCTTTTTCCCGCCAAAAATCGAACCCAGGTTGCCAAAATTCAGATCCATCGATTCAAAGCCGGTACCGGAAAAAATTTCAATAGCTGCGGGAAGCCCCGATTGTGTCACCTGTAACTCCACCATCCGGTCATCCAGCTCTCCCTCTATCAGTTTTTTCCGAAACTTTTCTCGGGTTGGGTTTGGAATTTCCGATCCTCTTATTTCTTCTGTTCCTTCTCCGCTCTCGGTTCGAGGAATACCGGGAAGGAGCATATCCAGGAGGATCTCTTCCGTACGCCGCAGCGCCTCCTCCCTTACTTCTTCCTGGAGTTCTGCCTTTACCATGGCTACTCCTACCGACATCAGATCTCGAACCATCGATTCTACATCCCGGCCTACATATCCTACTTCCGTATATTTGGTAGCCTCTACCTTAATAAAAGGCGCTCCGGTGAGTTTTGAAATCCTTCGGGCTATTTCTGTTTTTCCTACTCCCGTCGGCCCGATCATAATAATATTCTTTGGAGCCACCTCATCCCGAAGTTCAGGAGGAAGACGTTTTCTGCGAATCCGATTTCGTAGAGCAATGGAAACCGCTTTTTTAGCTTTAGCCTGTCCTACAATATACTTATCTAGTTCCTCTACAATCTGGTTGGGAGTCATCTCCTCCAGCATCCGTCTCATGCAACTTCCTCCACAATAATTCGATCGTTCGTATAGATACAGATTCCAGAAGCTATCTTTAGAGAACGCTCTGCAATCTCTCGTGCTGGTAAATCGGATGCCTGTAGAAAAGCTAGAGCAGCGGCATACGCGAACGATCCGCCGGAGCCGATTCCGATTACCCCTTCTTCCGGTTCTATCACATCCCCTGTACCCGAAAGGAGAAAAATCTTCTCTTTATCTGCCACTAACAGGAGGGCTTCTAACCGGCGCAGGATCCTATCTGTTCTCCAATCTTTTGCCAGCTCTACTGAAGCCCGCGTGATATCCCCATTGTACTCTTTTACTTTTATCTCAAACCGTTCGAAGAGAGTAAACGCATCGGCCGTAGCACCGGCGAATCCCACCAGTATTTTATCTTCGTACAATCTCCGCACTTTCCGTGCATTTCCTTTCATTACCGTATTTCCCATAGAAACCTGGCCATCTCCTGCCATAGCGGTATGTCCGTTTCTCCGAACCGCAAGAATTGTAGTTCCATGCATCCTGCTTCCTCCTTCACGACTTCCGTAACCCATGGGGATGGGTATGGATATAGAGATCTTTCAATGCATCAATTCCAATATGAGTATAGACCTGAGTAGTGGACAACCGTTCGTGTCCTAGAAGTTCCTGTACGATCCGTATGTCTGCTCCCCGATTTAGTACATGCGTAGCAAAACTGTGACGGAACGTATGGGGGCTGGCAGGTTTTTGCATCCCCAGTTTCTCCAGCCTCTTTTCCAGTACATATGCAACGCCCCGAGCTGTAAGCCTCTTCCCCAAGGCATTTACAAATAGGGCAGATTCTCTCTCTTTCCTGTATCGGGCAACCCTTTCATCCCTCAACGGTATGTATCTCAGCAAAGCTTTTTGTGCTTCTTCACCTAAAAACACGAGCCGTTCTTTCCTCCCCTTTCCTACGATTCGAAACCGTGTGACTTCTTTGGACCACTGGTTCCGTTGAAGGGATACGATCTCTCCCACCCGACAACCGGTGGAATACAACACCTCGAATAGGGCATTATTGCGGATCTCCAGGAAGGAGTCCGGTTCCACATCGAGAAATCGAGCTACTTCCTCTTCAAAAAGGATTGCAGGAAGTGTTTTAGATACTTTTAATCCTCCTAGACCTTCCAGGGGGTCTTGATTTATCTTTCCCTGGTCCAGGAGAAACTTGAAAAAACCTCGAAGCGCGGCAAGGTTTCGGTTAATCGAGCCAGGTGCCAATCCCTGGTGAAACAACTGTCCCAGGTATGACCGGATTTGTGCGGGTTTCAAGTCGAACCCTTCCATCTGAGATTCATTTTTCCAGCGTAGAAAGTATTCGATATCCTGAGAATATCCCCGGACAGTTGCCGGAGATACCAATCGGACATGGGACAAATATCGAATATACGTTTCGTATAGGGAACGATCTTCTACAGGATCACTCATGGTCTTCCTCAGCTTCCATAGAATGGAGGTAATCGCAAGCTGGATTTATACAAGCCTTATGCGTCCCCTGTTTCTTATCCGATTTTTCCACCAGGAACCATCCACACCGGGGACACTTGGTCTCCAGAGGTTTGTAGTACGTAATAAAATCGCAGGCCGGGAAATTCGTGCAGCCGTAAAACTCTTTTCCTCTCCCTTTTGCTTTTCTGCGGGCAACGATTTTCCCATTACAACCGGAACGGGGACAATCTGCCAGAGGGATAGATTTTGTATTGTTACAGGCAGGGAAACCGGAACAGGCCAGGAAATACCCGTACCTTCCCAGCTTCTTTACCATCTTTTTTCCACAGATCTCACATACAAATTCAGTTTCTTCATCCAGCACCCCTTTGATGGATTCCATGGTCTCCAGGACATGTTCTACCTTTTTCCTAAACGGTGTATAGAATTCCCGTACGATACTTACCCATTCGATCCCATTTTCTTCAACCTTGTCCAGCTTCGATTCCATTTCAGCTGTAAAGCTTACATCGATCACATCGGGGAATGCCCCCACCAATAGATCATTTATCGCACGGCCCAGGGGTGTAGGAACAAGCTGCCGATTTTTACGAACCACGTAGTATCGATCCAGTAGAACCGAAATGATCGGTGCATAGGTGGAAGGACGCCCTATTCCCTTTTCCTCCAGGGCTCTTACGATGGTTGCATCGGTGTAGCGAGAAGGACCAGAAGTAAAGTGCTGTTCCGGTAGAAATTGTACAAACTTTACTGCTTCCCCCGGTTTCAACTCCGGCAATTTTTTATCTGATTCTTTCGATGCCAGCAGATCCAGCACTTCCTGAAACCCTTTCTCCAGCGTAACTGTGGAAGAAACGCGGAATAATGCTTCTTTAGCCTGAATATCCACGGAAACCGTTTTCTGTTTTGCAGGGATCATCTGCGAGGAAACGAACCTCTCCCAGATAATGGAGTATAGACGATACTGGTCCCGGGTCAGATAGGGTTTTACATAGGAGGGAGTGTATTCCACCTCGGTGGGGCGGATTGCTTCATGGGCATCCTGTGCTCCCTTACCAACACTGTAAACATTCGGTCGATCGGGCAACTGCTGGGGAAAATTCTTTTGTAAAAAACTCCGGACATCCTCCAGGGCTGTTTGTGAAATTCGGGTAGAATCGGTCCGCATGTAGGTAATCAATCCTATCCTGCTAGTCCCAATATTTACCCCTTCGTACAATTGTTGAGCTATCTGCATCGTTTTTCGGGAGGTAAACCCCAGCCGGTTGGCTGCCATCTGCTGTAACTGGGAAGTTGTGAAGGGAGGCCGCGGTCGGATACTTTTCTCTGTTTCCTTTATTTCCCGAACGATAAAAGAAGCATCCTTCAATTCTTCCATCAGCCTTTCTACGTCCTGCAAAGATTTCAACTCAGCCTTATCTTCTCCATACCGGATTAAAGAAGCGTTGAACCTCGCCTTCCCTTTAGACAGCTCCACCTCCAGAGTCCAGTACTCTTCCGGAACGAACGATTCTACCTCGGATTCCCGTTCACAGATCAACCGTAACGCAACAGATTGTACCCGCCCTGCCGAAAGACCATTCTTTACTTTTTGCCAGAGAATTGGAGATAAATTATATCCCACAATCCGGTCCAGTACTCTGCGGGCTTTCTGGGCATCAACTTTTGATAGAGAAATATCACCAGGATGATCTACCGCGTCCCGAATCGCTTGAGGAGTTATTTCATTGAATACGATCCGCCGAATGTTTAGATTCGGATTCTTCTTTAAAAAAGCATTCTGGATATGGTAAGAAATTGCTTCCCCTTCTCGATCGTTATCTGAAGCAAGCAAAACATTCCCTGCTTTGTTCGCAGCAGTTTGTAATTCTTTTAGAATCTTCGCTTTTCCTCGAACGGTGATGTATTCAGGCTCAAAATTATTCTCTACATCGATTGCAAGTCGTGATTTAGGAAGATCTATCAAGTGTCCCATCGATGCCTTTACGGTATAGCCGCTCCCTAAATACTTTTCTATTGTTTTCGCCTTAGCAGGAGACTCAACTACGAGTAGTGTATGAAACTTTTTTTCTGCCATGGCCTACCTCTTTTCTCCCGACCTATCTTGAGCAAGGGGATACAATTCACCTTCCAGACGGTAGGCCCACCACTTGCCCGGAGATACAGGTGTACCAGGAGACCCCGTGAAATGGAGAGGGGCATCCTGCTCTTCCTTAGTTATATGCATACCTTCATTCCATCGGTTCCACTCTTTAAGCAGATCTTCCCTGCTGTTCACCAGGGGAGCTCCCTCCTCTACCAACCGTCGGGTACCTTCACCCCGGGGAGACTCCATCCCTATCCGATGAACAAATAGATCCCTCCCCTGCTCCAGGGCATACTCTGCGGTTATTAAGGCTCCGGATCCGATTGGAGCTTCTACTACGACAACTCCCCGGGACAAACCGCTTATAATACGGTTTCGAGCCGGAAAATGGTAGGGGAAGGGAGTAGTTCCGGGCGGATACTCGGAAAGGAGAGCTCCCCCCGTTTCCAGGATTTGTTCTCCTATCTTTCTATTCGAAGGAGGATAGACCGTATCCGGACCATGGGCTACCACAGCAAGGGTGATTCCCCTTCCCGCCAGAGCCCCTCGATGGGCTTCTCCATCTATTCCCCGTGCTATACCGGATACGATCACCATACCGATCTCTGCCGCTTCTTTTGCAAAACGATACGATGCAGTTCGTCCCCCGCCGGTAGGATGCCGGGTTCCTACGATTCCTAAAAAGGTTTCATTCCAGGACGGAAGTTTCCCCTTCCAAAATAGAAGAAAGGGAGGATCGTATATTTCTTTTAACTGAGGGGGATAGCATGTATCCAGCACTGTGAGGAACTGAACAGTCTTTTTCTCTAGAGCCGCTTGAATCTGCTCAGCTTCTCGGAGAAGTCGTGCAGGATCCCAGATTGTATTTTTTAGTCTTCGATTAAATCGATAGGATAGTTCAATGGGCTTTATTGCAAGAAATTCCTTTTCAGTTTCCAGCGTATGTAAAAGGATCTGGCGTTCAGTAGTCTTAAGGCCCGGTATAGAAGAAATACCCAGGGCCAAGAGTTTTTTCATCGGGCTGCTCCTTGTAATACCTGTTCTTTCAGCTTTTTTGCCTCCTCACGCTTGGTCCCCGCTGCAGGGGTATTTATGATGCGATCATACAGAGCGACTGCTTCTTCTATTCGTCCTTCACTTGCATATACCCGTGCTAGGAGAAACATAGCACTCACATGCTGGGTTTGTTTTTCCAGCAGACGTTTTAACAGAGGTATAGCAGAGGAAGGTCGATCCATTTCAAATACATACAATACTGATAATCCATACAAAGCGTCTACAAATACAGGATCCAGCTCCAGGCATCGGAGATAAGACTTCTCTGCTTCATCAAGCAGAGCAAGCCGTTCTGAAGGATCTAGTATTCCCTTGGCAAGACGTGCCGCAGCAATACCCTTGTAAAAGAATAGAGAAGCCTGCTCCGGAGCCAGATAGATCGCTTCATCGAGGGCTTCCAGGGCCAGGCCAAACATTCCCCGTTCCATATAGGCCAGCGCAAGCATCCGATAGTACGTATTAAGTTTATCTGCTGCTTCTACTTTCTCTTCTACAATTTTTCGGTATTTTTGGACTTCTCTCCGGAGTTCCTCGATCCGCTTGTCGGAACTTTCAGAAACCGTGTACGCTGGAGATTCCAATTCCAATAATTTCTCAACAAGTGGATCTTCCTTCTTTGAACAGGAACCCAGGAGAACGAAGGAGTAAAGTAGTACTATTCCCCAAGATAAAAATTTCATCGTTCCTTTCCCCTCTCTTCCGCCTGGGAAAGAATCAACTCGGTTGCAGAAGCACCGATACGATCCGCCCCGGCCTCGATCATTGCCAGAACAGTTGGATAGTCTCGTATACCACCTGCAGCTTTTACACCATGTTCCCGTCCCGCAAGTATCCTCAGGAGCTTTACCACTTCTACTGTAGCTCCGCCTGCGGAGAATCCTGTAGAAGTTTTCAGCATATCTGCCCCTGCCAATAGAGCCAGGGTTCCTCCAAGCAGTATCTCTTCCTCTGAAAGAAGGCAAGTTTCCAGAATCACTTTTACCAACCGTCCCTCTGCCGCCTCTACTACCCAGCAAAGATCTTTGAACACGGCAGGAATATTCCCATCTTTTAGAAACCCAATCGGAATAACTGTATCAAATTCTTCACAACCCGCTTCTCGGCCAAGTCTTACCTCTTCTGCCTTGCTCTTTCCCTCTGAATACCCTAACGGAAATCCTATTACAGTGCAGGTCTTCACTCCCGTCCCTCGAAGACGGTCTACTACCCAGGGGACCCGATTCGGTGGCACGCATACACTACAGGTTTTCCATAAAACCGCCTCAGTGCAGAGTTTATCAAATGCATATAGATCCGCCTCGGGTTTAAGAAGAGTATGATCAAAATACGCAGATAGGCGCTGTCCTTCTGCTGAACGACAAGAAAGAGGAGTTTTTCTAGGAATCGTAATCCCGGCTGTAATAAGTTCTTGAGTGACATACGTCCGAATTTCATCAATTCTCGTTAGCAGCCGCTCCGTTTCCATCGTTATCCCCCTTCTTTTCCTCGAGGATGGTATGCCGCATGAGCCTTCTCGAGCGCATCCTGCCCTACATGTGTATATATCTGCGTGGTTGCAATATCCGTATGACCCAAAAGCTCCTGAACCGCTCGCAAGTTTGCCCCCCCCTGAAGCAGGTGTGTTGCAAACGAATGCCGAAGCTCATGTACCTTCCCCTTCAATCCGGAACGGCTTAAATGATCTTTAAACCGCTTCCATATTCCTTTCCTATCCAGCGGTTCCCCAAATCGATTCAGGAATACTCTATCGGAACCTCTGGATCTAGGGTTTCTCTTCGAAAGTAAGGATGGACGGCCCTGTTTCAGATACTCTCGTAACCAGTACTCCGCCTCTCCCCCGACGGGTATGATCCGCTCCTTATTTCCCTTTCCCGTAACCCGTAGTACTCCCTCCCGCAGGTACAGGGAAGATAGAGTGAGACCCGCAGCCTCAGAAACCCGCAATCCACAAGAGTAAATTACCTCAAACAGGCATCGGTCCCTCAATCCTTCTGGTGTACTCGTATCGATCGCCTGAAGAATACGATCTACTTCTTCAGGAGAAAACACTTCCGGTATCCGCGGTGTAACTTTCGGAGCCTTTAATCCGGAAATGGGATTTTTTGCGCAGACCTCTTCACGAACAAGGAAACGAAAGAATCCCCGAAGGGTACTCTGGATCCTGCAAGCGGTCCGTTCCCGAAAGTTCCCCGTACGCTGTCGTTCCGATAGATACTCAGAAACGTGGGCAGAATCGATCGAAGCTACAGGAATTTTCATCTTCTCAAGGTACTCTAGAAAAAATCTCACTTCCCGTAGATAGGCCTCTAGAGTTGCGTTAGAAAGGTTCTTTTCCACCCGTAAGTAGCTCTCATACGAATACAGCAGTGTGTTTTCAGCTTCCATTCTTTCCACCGGAAACTTGTCGATACCGTAATACCGCAGGGATTCCTAGTTCATCGTCTTTAGAAATTTCTTCGGGGAAGAGGTCTTCCGTACCTTTCGAAGGTTTCCCACTTGTAATCTTTACCCATTCATCCAGTGAGATATAATCAGATTTTTTCCCCTTCTCTGCGGTTTCGGAAATGCTCTTCTGAGTTAGGCTCCTGCTGCCAGAGAATCCTGTAGCTATTACGGTTACCCGGATCTCGTCGTCCAGAGTTTCATCGATCGTATTTCCTGCAATCACCAATGCATCCTCATCCGCATTAGCCGTAATAATTTTAAGGATCTCCTCATATTCACTTAACGCAAAGTCATTTCCTCCGGTTACATTTACCAGGATCCCTTTTGCTCCTTCAATGTGGGCATCCTCCAGGAGGGGATTATTGATGGCATTTGTGGCAGCATCCACGGCCCGATTATCTCCCCGCCCAATCCCGATCCCCATTAAGGCGTCTCCCTGCCCCTTCATAATGGTACGGACATCTGCAAAATCGATATTGATCTCTCCTGCCTTTGTAATAAGATCAGAAATTCCCTGAACTCCCTGCCGCAGGACATCATCCGCCAGGAGAAACGCCTGTTTAATAGGGGTTCGTCGATCTACAATTTTTAATAAGTGCTGATTGGGAATGACAATCAGCGTATCCACCGCTTGACGGAGTTTCCGTATTCCTTCTTCGGCAAGCTTCATCTTTTTTTTGCCTTCAAAATCAAAGGGCTTGGTAACTACGGCAACGGTTAAAATACCGAGGTCCTTTGCAATTGAAGCAATGATAGGAGCTGCTCCGGTTCCCGTACCTCCCCCCATCCCAGCGGTTAGAAATATCATATCTGCACCCCGGATTATGTCCTGGATTCTCTCTTTATCTTCCAGGGCTGCCTTCTCTCCTACCTCCGGAATACCTCCCGCGCCTAAACCACCGGTTAGTTTCGTACCCAGGGGTAACCGAATGTCTGCCCGGGAGTTCTGAAGGGCCTGTAAATCGGTATTCACAGCAATAAACTGGATATTCTGTAAACCTGAACTGATCATGCGGTTTACCGCATTACTCCCTCCGCCACCCACTCCAATTACTTTAATAACCGTCGGGTTTGCCCCATTGTCTTCGATAAGCTCGATTGTCATGTTCCCCCCCCATTTTACGAAGAAATTATTCAAAAAAATTCCGAAACCACTGCTTTAATGATGATAATAGCTTTGTCTCGGTGCGGTCCTTTACTCCTCCTTCTCTTCCTTCAGGTAGGATCTGCTCGGCTCCAAACATTACAAGGCCTACTCCTGCCGCATACTCGGGGCTCTGGTATTCCCCCACGAGTCCTCCTAAACTGGCAGGGACTCCTACCCGTGCTGTATACCCGAAAATATCCTGTGCCAACTCTACTGCTCCGGGAAGTAATGCACCTCCTCCTGTCAGTACGATTCCTCCGCTTAGCCGTTTGATGTAGCCTTTCTTCTCTACCTTCTCGCGGACCATGGCAAAAATTTCTGCAATTCTCGGCTGAATGATGGCACAAATATCTTTTCGGGAAACCGAAAGAGGAGGTCTTCCCCCAAAACCCGGAATGATCACTTCTTGCCCCGGTTCCAGGAGGGAAAAATGGCAACATCCAGCCTCTCGTTTTATCTTCTCAGCCCCATCAACAGGGATTTTCAACATGATAGAGAGGTCCCCCGTTACCTGCGATCCTCCCAGCGGTATAACGTTGGTAAAGTAGGGGGCTCCGTCCAGGTATACGATGATATCGGTGGTCCCTCCCCCCAGATCAATAAGCAACGTTCCCAGTTCCTTTTCTTCGCGGGTAAGCACAGCCTTTGCTGCAGCTAGAGCTTCCAGCACAATTCCTTCTACTTTTAATCCGGCTCTATTGATGCATTTTACCAGGTTCTGCGCAGAGGTAACGGATCCCGTAATAATATGAACTTCCGCTTCCAGTCGGACGCCGATCATATCGAGGGGGTCTTTTATTCCTCCTTGATCATCCACAATGTATTCCTGCGGAATCACATGGAGTACTTCCCGATCCATGGGAATTACGATAGCCTTTGCAGCTTCAATTACCCGGTCTACATCGTACTGGGTAATCTCCCGCCCTTTTCCTGTAACCGCTACAACCCCTCGGGAGTTTATCCCTTCAATGTGCCCACCGGAAATGCCGGTGAATACTGAAGAGACTTCCCGTCCCGACATCAATTCTGCCGCCTCAATGGCAGATGCAACCGATTTTAACGTGGACTCTATGTTGATCACCACCCCTCTTCTTAAACCGGAGGAAGGGCTGGTGCCAATCCCTGTAATTTCGAGAGAGCCTTTTTCGTTTAGTTCTCCGATTACAACGGTTACCTTTGTGGTACCGATATCGAGTCCGACTATAATGTTATCTACCGGCAATGTCCCCTCCCCTCATCCGGTATACGATGTTCCCTGTTCTAAAATCTATTTCTTCAACCTTGTCAAGTATACGCTCCCTATCCATAACATCCAATACCATCAAAGCAGATTTAAAGGTTTCCCCGGTTATGCAGTTCCCCAATCGAACAGGAACACGGTAATGAACAGGGTATGCGAGAAACTCAAAAGTTTCCTCACCCGTTTTAACTACCCGAAGCTCGGAAAAACAATTCATTAAGTACGGTTCTTCGGTGCGAATCTTTGATAGAACATGAATCGCTTTAGTTAAGGCAGGCGGCAACTGCATATGCTTCCAATTCCCTTCAAATCGAATTCCTGACAGAATCAATAACGAAGGATCTAATTCTCTGTTCAAGGGTACAAAGACCGTCCCTTCTTCGTCAAAAGCCAACACCTCTAGTTGGTTTTCTGTTTCTACAAGGGTAATTCCGATGGGTTTACGCACATTAACCGTAATTATAACCTTGTCAGGGAAAACCTTTTCAACCGTTGCCGATTGTATCCAGGACTGATTTTGTAACCTGGTTTGGATTGCTCCTATATCCACCTTGCTGTATTGAGGGAATCCCTCCAATTCGGTAAGTTCCAGAATCTTCTCTTTAGGTATCTCCGGGTCCCCCTGGATTACCACTGTCTCAATTCTAATCTTAGGAGCAATGAAAAACTGGTAGAATGCCTCCCCTAATCCAATGCCTGCAAGAATTACGAGAAACAGGCGAAGCCATCGGTGTGTACGTCGCCGGGACCGGAAAGAGAGTTGAGCGCTATGTATTGCATAATCCGCCATTAGATTCCTCCGTCCCGGGAAAATTCCTGCCGCGATAGATTTAAAAGAAGTCCGGACATGATAAGGCTGAATACCAGGGAAGACCCTCCTGAAGATATAAAAGGCAGAGGAATCCCTGTAGCCGGGAGAACACTGGAAACGACAGATAGGTTCGTCAATGCCTGGATCACAATGCAGGACGTTAATCCGAAAGCTAAATACCGGTTATACAACGTATCTATGTGGTACGCTAACGAATAGCCCCGTATAGCAAAAGCGGTAAATAACCCAAGAACGATCAGAATCCCGATCCAACCGAGTTCCTCTCCAATGACGGCAGCGATGAAATCAGAGTGTGCTTCAGGAATTCCACCCAATTTTCTCGTCCCCTGCCCGATTCCAATTCCCCAGAAGCCTCCACGCATCAGGGCATTTTTCGCTGCCAATACCTGAAACCCGGCACCTGTGGGATCCAGGCCCGGATTTAAGAAAGTGAGTAACCGTTGTACCCGGTGTTCCTTGGTAAAAAGGAGATACGTTCCAACGGGTGCAATAGCCAGCCCAAAAATCAGCAGGTATCGAAACCGTACCCCTGCAATAAAGAAACATACGAATCCCAGGAAAAAAAGAAAAGCCGCTGTAGAGAAATCATTCTGCAGGTACGTAAGGGTAACCAGTACAAGGATCACTACCGCAGGAGGGATGACGGAATTCAGCGCGTCATCCAGCCGGTCCTGTTTCTTATCAAGGATAAACGCTAAGTATAGTACCATTGCTAATTTGGCCAATTCTGAAGGTTGAAAGGATAAACCAAACAGAACAATCCAGCGTCGCGCTCCCAGTAGCTTTGGAGACAGTCCTGGTATAAAACAAAGGGTCATGGTTACCATTGAAAGAAGAAGAATATGGGGAGTAATCCTTTTTACGTATTCTAACGGTACCTTCATGGTGATATACGCGGCTACGGTACCTATTCCACCCCAAATGGCCTGACGCCGTACAAAATAGTAGGGATCTTTAAAAACAGTTAGAGCCCGGTGGTAGGAAGCAGAAAACAGCATTCCTAATCCTAACCCTACTAAAAGAATCAGGGTAGAAACCAGGATCATATCGGGTTCGCCTCTTTCCAGTTTTTCCGGTACAAAAGCTTTCCTCATCATTGTATCTTCGATATCATTGTATTTTCAATGTCGACAGACTCAGGATCATGAACAATCCTCCTAAAATCCAGAATCGAACCACTACTTTCACTTCGGGCCATCCTTTTAATTCAAAATGATGATGAAGAGGTGCCATTAAAAACACCCTCTTTCGAGTTAGCTTATAGTACCCGACCTGAATCATCACAGAGGCTGCTTCCATTACGAATACCCCTCCTATTACCAGAAGGAGGATTTCCTTCTTTACTATCAGAGCAAGTACTCCAAGAACTCCACCGAGGGCAAGACTTCCCGTATCTCCCATCATCACTTCCGCTGGATGCGCATTAAACCATAGAAATCCTACAGCCGCACCGACATAGGCGAGGCATAGTACAGCAAGCTCCCCTGTGCCGGGCAGATAGGGAATCTGTAAATAAGCGGCATAATCTGCCCTCCCGGATAAATAACAGAGTACTGCAAACGCTATCCCTACCATAATCACGAGACCCGAGGCTAACCCGTCCAAACCATCTGTTAAATTCACTGCGTTGGAAAATCCAACCTGTAAAAGTACAGCAAAAGGCACCCATCCCCACCCCATGTTTAGTACCGGCTCCTTAAACATGGGGATGTACAGATACGTTGTAAAAGGATTTTTGTTTACGTACAGGTACAGGGCTACTCCCGTAGCTACAATAATCTGTCCTAACAGTTTCACACGGGCAGGGATTCCTGCAGAGTTCTTACGGTAGATTTTCAGGATATCATCTATGAATCCTACCGCACCAAATCCGAGCGTAGAAAAAAGCATAATCCAGGTATATTTGTTGCGAACATCCTGCCAGAGAAGAATAGATATTATAATAGAAAGAAGAATCATTACTCCCCCCATTGTAGGGGTGCCTGCCTTAGCTAAGTGAGTTTTAGGGCCGTCTGTGCTGATCTCCTGGCCTGCTTTCAATTTTTTCAGC
>JAGODW010000248.1 GCA_017998025.1 Spirochaetales bacterium | reverse complement strand
GTATCTGTGCCAAAAGATTTCCTGAGCCGATCCCGTACCCTTCGAATACACTCTCCTATCTCAGGCCGGGGCATAGAAAAAAGGGATAGAAAGAAATCTTTCAATTTTCCTTCTTTTAGAAGCGCTACAGGCTTCTCTAACAACGGTGCAGAGGGAAGAATCTTTTCGAATATCCTGCGTGATACGGAGACCGGGCGGAAACCACAGAAGGCCGTACAGGGAAGAATCGCAAGGAGAATCTCTGGTTTATGATTGGAATCCCGGTAGTTCCTTTGAGGAGAATCGAGGGGGATACCAGCATCATTTTCCCGCTTATAACCTTCCTCAGCTTGTTCACGATTGGGATGACACTGAATGGAAAGGGGCTCAGCCGCAGCAAGAAGCTTGAATAGGAAAGGCAAGTTCGTTCCATAACGCTCCAGGATCTTTTTACCCAGCACTCTTTCTGGATCAGCTGCGATCAATTGAAGGAGATTTTCTTTATGCCCTACCAAACGTGAAGGAGCTCTTGGATGAGCACCCATCCAGAGTTCAGCCCATGGCTCGTGGGTTGGATTATCTACTCCTAGAAATCGGGGGATATGCTCCGCAGATCCCCAGAGATACTGCTGAACCAGTGGAGCAAGCCTATGAATCATGGTACAGTGTTGTATCATACCAAAAAAAATCCTTCCAGGTAAACTGGGAGAATAATACTGCTATTAGAGTGCTTCTGAAAGGAGGTTGCCCTTGAACCAGAGTGCCATTCTTCGTGCCTTAGAGAAAGGAGTCTGGGATCCTCTGCTCCATACCTTATATGGATTTGAAACCATCCAGGAAAGTCGTAATCGAATCTCTCATCTTCTTGAACAACATCTAGAATTATTTGGTCCAAAAGAAGTAAAAGTGATCTCCAGCCCTGGAAGAACAGAATTAGGAGGAAACCATACGGATCACAACCAGGGGAAAGTAATAGCTGCCTCCGTACATTTAGATGCAGTTGCTGTTGTATCCCTGGAAGACACCTCCCGAATAGATTTTGTATCGGAGGGATATGCCCCTCTACAGGTAGATATCTCTTCCCTGGATCCCCGGGAGGAAGAAAAAGGTCGGACCGAATCTCTTGTACGAGGAGTTTGGGCCAGCGTAAAGAAAAGGGGGTTCGATCCTAAAGGATTCCAGGGAGTGATGCAGAGCCGGGTTCCTGCCGGATCGGGATTGAGTTCGTCCGCAGTTATTGAGGTTCTTCTGGGAAGCATTAGTAATACGTTCTTTGCAGGAGGAAGGCTTTCTCCCCTTGATATTGCCTTGATGGGAAAAGAAGCAGAGAATCGATACTTTGGGAAACCTTGTGGTTTGATGGACCAGATTGCCTGTGCAACCGGCGGAATTTGTACGATAGATTTTCAGGATCCTTTCTCTCCGATAATCGAGCAGATTCCCACGTCCTTTGAAGAGACTCCGTATGCCTTATTTCTGGTAGATACGGGTAGCTCCCATGCAGACTTAACAGAGGATTACGCTTCTATACCCATTGAGATGCGTAAGGTAGCGCAGCTTTTACAGGGGAATGTTTTGAGGGATATCTCCAAACAATACTTCCTCGAACAGTTGCCCTCCCTTAGAGGTCAAATTAGTGATAGGGCGATTCTTCGAGCCTTGCATTTTTTTCGGGAAAATGAACGAGTCGATTCTATGCGGCAGGCTCTCTGTACCGGTCAATGGGAAAAGTATCTGACGCTCGTTCAAGAATCAGGCCAATCCTCCTGGACCTTACTCCAGAACTGTGTATCAGCCCGGGATCCTTCCACTCAGCCGGTTCCTCTATCCTTAGCACTTGCAGAAGAATTTCTGAAAGGAGAAGGCGCCTTTCGGGTGCATGGAGGGGGCTTTGCCGGAACAATTCAGGTATATGTGCCCCGGAATCAGGTTGGCGAGTTTACCCGGTTCATGGAAACGTACCTGGGCTCTGGATCTGTCCATCCTATCTGGATACGTCCGCGGGGAACAACTCTCCTGTGCGAATAACCTGACTAACTATGGGTGGGTTGTATCTGATGCCGGATGATCTCCCGATCAAAAATCGAAAGCACCAGCGTTGTATTTACCGGTTGCAAGAAGGGGATGGATATCCTTCCTCCGGAATGTTTCATGGTCAATAGTACTTTACGCTCCCCTCCTGGACTAACGGCTTCAACCTTGAGTTCTACCGCAACCGGGTAGGCAGGCAGGGTGTAATCGAACAATCCAAACACAGTATCCTTTGGAGGAGGCGGGGGTTCCGTCATCGTTAATTCTATCGGATCTCCTGCTTCCAGCTTTTCCCCGGGAGGTGGCGTCTGTTGAATGACATAGCCGGCCCGTTTACCTGCCGAATCAGGCTCGAGTTGAAAGATAAATGGGATATTTTCGTTTGCCAGCACTTCAAGGGCTGTTTTGTACTCCATTCCAACCAATTTAGGCACTTTCTTCTCTTCTACCCCTGGCCCCCGACTCACCACCAGCACAAGTTCTGTAAGCTCACTCAATTCTGTACCGGGCTCGGGTTTCTGCTCCAGGATCGTACCCGGCGGGGAGGAATCAAAAACATAGGTTACCGGTTCCTTGATAACTAGAAGCGGTTTATAGGTGGTAAAAAGGGTCTGTAGGTGAATTCTGACTTCTTCCAGCTTCTTGCCCCGGAAATCCTCCACCCGGTCTACTACAGCACCCTTGCTCACCTGGAGAGTTATCCGTTTTCCTGCCTTCACCACCGTGCCGGCAGAAGGTTTCTGATCGAGTATTTTCCCTTTCTCGGATGGATCGGAAGAGAATCGAAGTTGTAGACGGGGATATAACTCCTTTTCCTGAAGCAAAACAAGGGCATCCGTTAACTCACGACCCCGAACATCAGGAACTACCGTTTGTTCTTCGCCCTGGAGTACCAAAAAGAATGCCAGTACCCCCACGAAAAACATAAGAACCACTAATCCCACCGCTCCCAGGACGAAAATCTTAAACCATCGGTCTTCCGATGTATCGCTCCGGGAAGGCAGTAGTTTTTTTACTCGAAGTCCGAGTTTAGATACCTGGTCAGGGAATCTATACCACCAAAGCTTCACTCAGTCCCCCAATCTTGTCCCTATAAAATCTCTTACTCCGTTCAGAAAGTCATTAAATTCCAACGCTTTCCTGGACTGGAGTTGAAGTCGGGTAACCGATAAAAAACCTTCTCCCGTTTGTATCAGAATTCCCTTCTGTTTGTCTACACCGATTACCTTGCCACACGGCAGAGATTCAGAAGGAAGCATAGAAACAGGATTCCCCATATCCCTCTCCAGGTTGAAGAGAACATTTGCCCTGAGAATTTTTAACAATTCTCCCCGGAACAGTGTCCAGGCTGTAGGCCAGGGATCATAAGCCCGAACCATCCGTTCGATCTGTATTGCGGACAAAGTCCACTGAATCTTCCCATCTTCTTTGGTGATAAGCTTGCAGTAAGTAGCCTCCGCTTCATTTTGAGGCCTGGGAGTCAAGGTTCCCTCTTCCAGCTTTTGAAGCGCCTCTACAAGCAAATCTGCTCCACGTAAAGAACAGAGATCCGTTAATGTCTGGGTTGTTTCCTCGCCGGTAAGAGGAATTATCTCCTGTAATAGAATATCTCCTGCATCCATCCGGAGATCAATTTTTTGGACGGTAATTCCCGTACGGGTATCTCCCGATAAAATGGCAGCCGGAATAGGAGAAGGCCCCCTGTGTCGGGGCAGCAGTGAAGGGTGCAGATTGATCCCCCCTCTGGGAAAGAGTTCTAAGAATTTGGGGCCAAATATCTTTCCATAGGCAACAACCACCAGAATATCCGGGTGCAAACCCTGTACCGTTTCCCG
>JAGODW010000247.1 GCA_017998025.1 Spirochaetales bacterium | reverse complement strand
GGGAATGCTGTCTATAGCCGCTTTAATAGCGCTATTCTGGCTCTTGTCCTGCCCCGAGGTTTCTACATAGAACTGTGCTGTAGTCTGTAGTTTTTCTACATTCAGAATCGTGAAGGAGGTCTGGATAGTTGCCTTGTACGAGCCGTCCCGCATTCTCTCCAGATTAAAATAGGTTATTGAAGGGATAACAACTAGAAAGGCCCCTACCAGCCGATTCCAGTCTGCTTCTGTAAAGGCTTCCTGCCCCATCAGAACTTTCTCCGGTATCTCGACATTTCGGCTTTTAAAATCTTTCATTTTTTCAATGAAGGTATTTACATCCTTCACACCCAACCGCTGAGTTAAACCAATGACGTTGAACCGGCCCATATTGATAAATACTGCCCGGATCTGCTCATCAATAGCACCCAGGGCGTTGTTCGGAATATTCCAGTCATAGTAACTGAGGTTAAAGACGGCAATCTCTTTCTTATCCGATACCTGCTGAGCGCTAACTATCCAGCCAACCCATACCAGGCTTGCAATCAGAAAAATCCACCTACTTTTCTTTCTCATAAAAGAGAATCCTCCTCTTTTTTTTCAATGCGGTTCTACCTACTATTGTAGTGATTTATATTCCCCATTCCAAGGGTAGCGTTCAATTCTAAAAACTATCCTTACGGATAGTAGCTGCATCCAGAGAGCCGGATTGTTCTTCGACTTTTATTGCATGGCACTGGACCGGTTGTGCCTCACTGTTTCGATTCCGTATCCCTACAGAAAAAGAAGTTGGATCGATTTCTTTCAGGGGGATGATCACCTGTACCGTATTGCATGCAACTACCACTGATCCGTTTTCCCTCGAAATCAAGAATTCAAACGCCTCTCCTGGATGTTCCGGAAGATTGTACGTTTTATCTTCTGTGATAAGGGTTAGTTTATTATTTCTCGTTGCAATCGTGATCCAGGGATTGCTCTCCAAATCGGAACTCTGGATCCAGACTTCGCCACCTTCAACAGTCGGAAAATCGCTTACAAGGGTTACCTTTTGCAGAGTATCAACAAAAGGAATCGGGCCCCATACAAGATCGCTTCCTGGAGGAAGCATATACTCAGATCCTCCTATCTCCACCGCTTCCCACACCTGTACCGGTATAGAACCCTCTTGGATAGTACCCTGAGAAGCATCCGTTCGAATACCGAACTCATCCAGTATTCCGATGAATCCTCCCCCTTCTTCTCCCAGGCCAATCCAGGTAGATCCTTCCTCTCCCACGGTAGGTATTTCCATACTGAACCGATGTAATGGCTCAGTTACCCCATTCACCATCCACCGGCCGTATAGAACATTCTCCAAAGAGTACAGCGAAAACTCTACCAATGCTGTGATCCCTTCCTGGAGGACCGAATCAGAATGCATCACCTCCTCAACACCCCCCATACTGAGCCTCGTTTCCGGTGTGCCGCTATCCGAGGTTCCTATCAGAAGCTGGAAAGCCCTATCCTTTGTTACAAACTCAAACCATGTGCGATTCGCAACCGGAGTTTCGGGCCTTAAACGGAATCGAAGGGTAAAGGGAAGCAAGGCATTCCCTCCTACAGGCAACAACGATTGTGCCGTAAAAAAGCCACTGTACCCATCTAATGCATACCCGAACACACCTTCCTTTCTCATTACGTTAGTCGTTCCGATACTTCTCAAGTTCCCGGTTCCATAGATGAGTTTGTTCTTTCGGTATCCGGAATCTTTCAAGTTCCCCAGGAAATGAAACAAGCTGAAATGTGCCTCTTCCGGTTTTAAATCCGTATCCTGCAGTCCAATAGAAGAGCTTACAAAGATTTGGGCAGTTAACGAGACCTCTGATGAAAAGGTGTAGGTTTCTCCTTCTTTCGGAATCCGGGGAAAAAGGTCCACCCGTACCGGATAGACTCCTCCCTTTTCGGGTGAAAGCCAGGTAAGTTCTTCTCCTCCTTCGGATAAAGTTTTCTCCTGCACAACTTTTCCCTGAATTGTCCAGCGGATAAAAGGATCTGATCCAGAAGGTACACTTAAAATGGCCTGTATAATAGCAGTGGATACCGGCGGAACCGATAAGGGATACATAGAGATTTTTTCAACAGCAAAAACTCCTTCCTCGATAAAAAAGGTGGTTTTCCCCTGGAACACAATTGTTTGGCCCTGCTTTAACGTAAGAACCAGGTTGTAGGTACCCCCCTCTAATCGAGGAGGTAGAAGGGGAGGTAAAGGACCGGTTCGGAGTTCCACATTCTCTATCGTTACAGAAGCAACCTCTACTCCTTCTGATGTAAGGATCGAGGCAAATAGCATATAGGGTTCAGAAACTTCTTTCTTCTGGTATTCAGAACTAACCGAAAGGGAAATAGGTATTTCTGCAGCAGGATTCAATATCGTTCCGTTCTCCAGGGTGATAATCTTTACTTCCGGTTCGGTTACGGAAGATTCACCGAAAAACGACTCTTTTGAACACCCTGCCAAACCCAGAGCAAGAGCAAGAATTAGGATGAAAACTCCCCCCCTGATTCTTTTCATCTTATTTATAATATACCACATTTTTACACTTGTTGCTTGAGCTTTATTTATAGTAAAAATGACTTATGCGTAACACCTCTGTCGTGATCCATCTGGATCATTTTTTAACTAATATAGAACAGATTCGAAAGGTGATCGGCCCTCACATAAAAATATCTGCATCGGTAAAGGCCGATGCATACGGACACGGGGCAGTAGCCCTGGCCCGGGCAGCGGAACGGGCAGGAATCGACTTCCTGGGGATAGCCTGCCCGGAGGAAGGAGTTGAACTCCGGGAAGCCGGGATACGGATCCCTCTCCTTTTATACGGGTTATGTCTCCCCGGAGAAATAGATCGGTTGATAGATCTCGATATTTCCGCGGTGGTGGCCGATTCTGAAGGGATCGATCTATTCGCCCGTTCCGCCGCCCGCCTTAAAAAAAAGGCCCGCCTCCACCTGAAGATCGACACCGGCATGGGAAGGATCGGGTGTAAGCCGGAAGAGGCTCTCCCCCTGGCCCGGCAAATCGCCTCCTCCCCACACCTTGAACTGGAAGGGGTTGCCACCCATTTCCCTATCTCGGATGAGACGGACCGGACATTTACGGAACAGCAAATCCGCCTATTCCAGGAAGCTGTAGAGACAATCCGAAAAGAAGGGATTCAGCCAGGAATCCTCCATGCTTCTAACTCCGGGGGAATCCTGCAATACCCGGAGGCGCATTTTTCCATGGTGCGCCCCGGGATCCTTCTCTATGGATACTTTCCTTCCCATCAGGTTCCCCGGGCTCTTTCCATTCGACCCGTGATGGAACTAAAAGCTTCTGTACTATTTTTAAAGAAGGTTTCTGCCGGAACCCCCATTTCGTACGGGTGCACGTACCATACTCCGGCTCCTACCACGATCGCTACCCTGGGAGCCGGATACGCGGATGGGTACCCCCGGAGCCTTTCCAACAGGGGAAGAGTTCTGATCCGGGGAAAATGCTACCCTATTGTAGGTCGGGTTACCATGGACCAGATCATGGTAGACGTGGGAAAAGACCCGGAAGTCGAGAGGTACGATGATGCGGTTCTGTTCGGTCCGGATCCGATAGGCCCCAACGCAGAGGAAGTTGCAGGATGGGCAGGGACAATCCCCTATGAGATTACCTGCGGAATCAATCGAAGAATCCCCCGGGAGTATCGAGACGGTTAAGCGAGGTGATCCGAAAAACTTAACAATCTTTGCTCCCTATTCCCTTTGTTCCTCATTTCCTCCTGCTTCAGCCCATCGCCGTACCAGATGGATCACTGTCTCAGCTGCACGCACCATTGCAGAAAGAGGAACCCATTCTATAAGAG
>JAGODW010000246.1 GCA_017998025.1 Spirochaetales bacterium | reverse complement strand
TAATTCCTTTTGAAGGATCATGGATCTTTTTGGCAAGTTCATAGATTTCTTCCCAGGTGGGTTCATCAGGCATCTTAAGTCCCTTCTGAGCGAACAATTCCTTGTTATACATGGTGAATGAACTTTCGCCATAGAAGGGAAGGGCGTAAGACTTTCCATTCAGTGCAAGTGAATCTACCATACCCTTAATTAAATCATTACGATCGTACCACGCAGCTTTCTCTTGAGAAAGTTTAGCAAAGTACGGTTCCAGATTTTCCAGCCATCCGTTTCGCGCCCATGTTTGTGCTTCATACGGACCAATATAGAAAATATCATATGTAGTACCGCCTGTGGAAGCTTCCGTGGTAAGCCGCTGGCGTAGATCGTTCTCAGGCAATACGGAGACATTGACCACTACCCCCTCAGCCTTATACTCACTCTGCACAATTTTTGCCATGGCTTGTGAAATAGGATTGTTAGCAAGAGCAATGTTGACAACTACCGGGCCCCCTTTCTCTTTGCTGCCCCCCGCGAAAACCATCGTTCCCATTGCAAGCAACGAGACGACCAAGACCAGAACAAATCTTTTTCCTTTCATTTGTTCCTCCCTAATTTATTATTTCCAGTCCATACGACTGGATAGATTCCATTGTTCAGCATGAATCTCTTACAATCAGCTGTGTCGGAATGCGCACCAACTCGTTTGTTCTGCTTACTTCATTGCGTGAATCAATCAATCGTTCATAAATCATTTTCCCTGCATTATCCCCTATCAGATCAGGATTCTGTGCTATTGCGGAAAGAGCTGGAGTTGTCATCGTTAACCAGAAAGAATCGTCAAATGTAATGAAGGCTATGTCATCGGGTACTTTGATGCCCAGCTTCATTAAGCAGCTAAAAGCTCCGATAGTGGCAAGGTTATTACCGGAAAAAATAGCGGTTATTTTATAATTTGTGATCAGGTCCATTGTATGCTTGTAGATTGCGCCATACCGAAGGTCACGTTGCGATACAGAAATACTTTCACCGAAACGGATATAGTTGGCATTTACCGGAATTCCCTCTTCACGGAGAGCCCTGCGGTACCCGTTAAGCCGTTCTCCCATTGTAGAATCGAACCGGGATCCAACAAATGCAATTTCCCGATGCCCCCTGGAAATAAGATGTTTGGTCGCCTCGTATCCACCTTCTTCGTTTGCTGAAAGAACCAGATCGCTCTCAAAGCCAATAGGCTTCCGATCTACAAAAACTACCGGTATCGGATTGTGTGCCAGCATAAGCTTTAAATAGGAGCAATCTTCTGTTGTCGGGGCAATGATCAAAGCATCAACCGAGCTGGCCAATAGATTTCGCACATTCTCTATCTCTGTATTTTTATCTTCTTTAGAATCGATCATGAGGGCCCGATACCCATATTCTGATAAACGCTTTTCCAACCCGAGGTAAATATCCTGAAAAAAATAGTTAGATAAGTCACAAACCACAAAACCGATGAGCTTTGATTCTCCTTTTCTTAGATTGCGGGCCAGGGGATTAACCTGATAATGGAGTTTCTGAACAGCATCCATAACGCGTTTCTCAGTTTCCTTTTTGACTTTTTTAGTTCCATTAAGGACATATGAAACTGTCGCTACCGAAACTCCGGCAAGATAGGCGACTTCCTTGATGGATGATTTCACCTAATACCCTCCACTCAATGGTTAATCGGTTATCAGATGTTAACTATTCTAGGGGCTATATTTCTGTCCGTCAATAAAAAATATTGGTTAATTTTTAACTAACTGTTTCTTAAGATAGGAATTACGATAAATTTATCCTTATTGATAGATAAATAATCTATCATGAGGCCATATGAACTATTTGGTTAATCGTTTATATATAGAAATGCATCACCATATTTTTCCTTGCATAAGGTTTCTGTAATAGTCCTTCTCCTTGACTACCTGCTGGTTTTCACTAATACTTTTTAGTAGTGAAAGAACGGCCGCATTAGATGATTAGGATGTTTGATCGCGTTATACGGGCCCTTACAAAGCTGGGCATCAGGGTGATCATAGGCTGGTAGAGGCAGATTAACGTAAGTATACAGCTACATCGCCGTGGGTTCCGTCCTAAGATAAATCCTATAAGGAGTCACCGATGGCCAGGAAAAAAAGTACTGAAAACAAGCCTCCCCTTACCCCTTCTACAAATCCGCATAAGGGAATGGACGCGGAAGAGCTGGTGCATTCTGTTGTAAATCATCTGGAATATTCCCAGGGAAAGGACGAGTACAGCGCCACCCCGCTGGATTACTACAAGAGCCTTGTCTATACGGTCCGTGACCGGCTGTTTGAGCGGTGGATCGATACCCAGCAGACATATTACAAGAAGCCTGCCAAACGCATCTATTATCTTTCCCTCGAGTTCCTTATGGGGCGTCTCCTGGATAATGCATTGATCAATCTAGGGATGCGGGATGAAGCAATAAAAGCGATGGATGCTCTGGGCTTCCGCCTGGAGGATCTGGAGGAGCTGGAGTTCGACGCGGGGTTGGGGAACGGCGGTCTGGGCCGTCTCGCTGCTTGCTTCCTCGATTCCATGGCTACGCTGGCCCTGCCTGCCTACGGGTACGGGATACGGTATGAGTACGGAATTTTCTTCCAGAGGATCCGGAACGGAGAACAGGTAGAAACCCCGGATCCCTGGCTCCGCTATGGGAATCCCTGGGAAATTGACCGACCGGAAGCCCTCTATCCGGTGAATTTCTACGGCCAGGTACGTCCTTACATTGACGGGAAAGGGCGAAAACGTATCGAATGGGTTGATACACAGCAGGTTATGGCCATGGCCTACGACACTCCTATCCCCGGGTATCAGAACGACACGGTGAACAACCTTCGGTTATGGGCAGCTAAGTCTACCCGCGATTTCGAACTGAGCTATTTTAACCACGGAGATTATGAGAGGGCTGTATCGGACAAAGTCCATACAGAAACCATTTCGAAAGTCCTCTATCCGAACGATAACCTATTCGAAGGGAAAGAGCTGCGGTTAAAACAGGAGTACTTCTTCGTCTCTGCAACACTTCAGGATATCCTGCGCCGGTATAAAAAGTCTCACCCAGACGACTTTTCCTTTTTCCCTGACGAAGTCGCTATCCAGCTGAACGATACCCACCCGGCTGTAGGAATCGCCGAGTTGATGCGTCTGCTGGTAGACCAGGAAGGAGTCCCCTGGGACACAGCGTGGGATATTACCGTACGTACCTTTGCCTACACGAATCATACCGTACTGCCCGAAGCGCTGGAAAAATGGCCGGTAGACTTGTTCGGCAAGGTACTCCCCCGGCATTTGCAGATCGTGTACGATATCAACCATTTCTTTTTGGAGGACGTTTCCCGGCGCTATCCGGGCGATCTGGGAAAACTGGAACGGATGTCGATCATAGAAGAAACTCAGGGGAAAAAGGTTCGAATGGCAAACCTCGCTATTGTAGGGAGCCATTCTGTGAACGGTGTTTCTGCCCTCCATACGGAGATCCTTAAAAAAGATCTCTTTCGTGATTTTTACCAGTTCTGGCCGGAAAAGTTCAACAACAAGACCAACGGCATTACCCAGCGTAGATGGCTGAAAGCCTGCAATCCCGGCCTCTCTAAACTTATTACCAGCCGGATCGGGGACGGATGGATACGGAATCAAGATTCTTTGAAGGCACTGATTCCCTTAAAGGAGGATTGGAGGTTCCGTGCAGAATGGAAAACTGTAAAACAGAAGAATAAGGAACGGCTGGCTGAGTATATCCTTAAAAACAACAGTCTCACCATTGACGTTAACTCTCTTTTTGATTGCCAGGTGAAGCGTATTCACGAGTATAAACGGCAGCTCTTGAACGTTCTC
>JAGODW010000245.1 GCA_017998025.1 Spirochaetales bacterium | reverse complement strand
ATACACGGTTCAACTCCATAGAGGAATGTAGTGCGGAGCCTGCGGCGGAGAAAACACATCGGCAAATTTCCGTGCTACCTGAAACAAGAGATCCTCTCCGAACGGAGGGGCCATAAGCTGCATCCCTACGGGCAGCCCGTTTTCTACAGCCGCTGGGAAACTCAGGGCAGGTATCCCCGCCAGATTTGCTGCCGTTGTAAATCGGTCCGCCACCTTCTGCTGAAACGCATCTAATCCATCTCCCCCTCGCTTAAATGCCTGGGTGGGGAACACGGGAAACAGAATGACGTCTGCCTTCTGAAATGCCTGGTCGAAATCCCTCCGGATCGCTGTTCGGATCCTCTGAGCCCTCTGGTAGTATTGATCCTGGAATCCAGAACGGAGCACGTAGGTTCCCAGGAGGATCCGAAGCTTTACCTCCTCTCCGAACCCTTCGCTTCGGGCTTTTCTTACCAGCTCCTCTGGATTTTCTGCAAACTCGGGCCGGTACCCATACCGGATTCCCGTATACCGTGCCAGGTTCGCACTGGCCTCTGCTGTGGCAATCGTATAGTACACCGGCGCATAGTACTCCATCATGGTGAGCTCCACCGGCACTACCTCGTATCCTAAAGTACGTAAAGCTTCCTGGGTTTGCCTGTACGTTTTTTCTACCGCGGGTTCCACCCCCAATGAGCCGGAAACCACACCGATCCTCCGTACCGCCCCTGGCAGGTTTTCGCTCGAAGCCGTGTACTCTACGGATGTGTTGTCCCGCTCATCGTAACCCCGCATAAAGGCAAATACCTCTTCCGCTATACCTACCGAAGCGGCGCAGAGCCCTACCACATCGAGGGAAGATGCATAGGCTACCAGTCCATACCGGGAAACTACCCCGTAGGTAGGTTTTAGACCGTACACCCCGCAGAAGGCGGCCGGCTGCCGGACTGAACCTCCGGTATCTGAGCCCAGGGCAAAAGGTACCATTCCTGCAGCCACCGAAGCCGCGCTCCCCCCGGAAGAACCGCCGGCAACCCGATCCGTGTCCCAGGGATTGTTCGTCCTCTTGTACGCAGAAGTATCGGTAGAGGAACCCATACCGAACTCATCCATATTGGTTTTTCCCACCACTACAGCCCCTGCCTGCTGGAGCTTCTCCACTACCGTAGCCGTATAAGGAGATACCAAACCGGAGAGTATCCGGGATCCGCAGGTGAGAGAGAAACCTTTTACAGCGAGAATGTCTTTCACAGCAAAAGGAACTCCGTGCAGAGGCCCGTGCTCCAGGCTGTCCTGCCGAGCCCGCTCAGGATCGAATTCGAGAAAAGCTCCTATTTCCGGTTCTACCTTCTTTACATGCGAAATATACGTTTTAGTTTTTACAGGATCGGATAGAACACCGATCCACGATGATAGGGATGACATAGAGCCTCACAGTATATTGGGAATCACGATAAAACGATCTTCTCGTTCAGGTGCATTTTCCAGAAGAGCCTCTATACCCGAAAAAGGGACAGTTTGATCAGCACGGGTTCGATTCTCTCGAACCATAGCATGGGTAGTAGGAGGAAGACCTTCAATATCTACTTCCATCATTTTTGAGAAATATTCCAGCATCTGGTCCACCGCACGCATTAATTCTTCATACTCTTCTTCCCCCAGGTCAAGGTATGCCAGGGCTGCGGTTATACGAAGTTCTTCAGGATTCATTTCACTAAAACTTGTACTATCTATAACGACCTGTGTCAAGGAACAAGAACATAGGGTGTTAAAATACTTTATTTTTATACACTAAAACAAATAAATTATTTGACTTGCAAGCTTTTTCGCGCTATTGTAATACTTATAACTTGCCTTAAGGTAGTAAAATGTATTATGTATGTATCATACTGTTAAATGATTAAGTTTTTTTTGCAAACGTTTCTTCTGTGAGGCAGCTCGAGGGTGAGGTAAGTGACAAAAAAAGATTTTCCTACGATACACTTCTACGATCAAGATTTTGTCGATTTGTACGATCAAACCTGGACATGGATCCAGGATTTCATGCAGAAAGGCACACCGGAGAATGGGTTCCAGAAACTGTACTTTAATTATCCTGAAAATAAAACGATTAACCAATTCGAGTCGATTATGTCGACTTTTTTCCTCGTTTACTCAAACCGAAACTTTCCTGCACATCCGCAACTGGATAACTTCTATGAAAAACAGGAACCTTCAGGAGCTATCCGGGCAGACTATAGTATCCTCGATGGAAAGCCGGTGTACCACCGGGAGAACCCGGAAGGAATCAATCCCCCTCTATTTTCCTGGGCAGAATACAACCTGTATCACAAAGTGGGCAATAAAAAGCGTATCCGGGATGTAATGCCCATTTTAGAAAAGTATTTCTCCTGGCTGGAAACCAATTTTCGGAGAGAAAATGGATTATACGAAGTACCGCTGGCAGCAACAAAGATGGAAAACAGCCCCCGAAAGAATCTTTGCTATCCGGTTGATTTCAATACACAGCAAGCGATCAATGCTCTCTACCTTTCCGAACTGGGAGACATCCTGAATGACAAAGAAATCAGCTTCAAGTACAAACGACATTACTTTACCCTGAAAACCCGCATCAATTCCCTGATGTGGAACGAGGAAGACGGTGTCTACTATGACTTAGATAAACAAGAAGAGCAGATCCGGGTCAAAACCATTGCCACTTTTTGGCCTTTGCTGGCAGAGATACCCAACGAAGCGAAAGCGGAAAAGCTTATTGACCACCTAAAAAACCCGGAAACGTTTGGCACGGAGCATCCCTTCCCAACGCTTGCAGCAGATGAACCGCTGTTTGAAAAGGGGGGAATGGGATTCCGGGGTTCTGTATATCCGCCCTTCACCTTCATGGTGATTAAAGCGCTGGAAAAGTACAATCAATATGAATTTGCCCGATCCAGTTCTATCCGTCATCTGTACTATATAATCGAAACGCTCCATCCGGACGGGAAAGACAAGGGAAATGTCTGGGAAGCTTATGCACCCCGATCCGAAGGCCCGGCCAAATGGCAGGGAAAAGAAGGGTTTCCCCGCCCCCGATTCCTTCCCTATACAGCTCTTTCTACCATCACGTTGATGATCGAGAACGTAATCGGCTTAAACATCAGCCTGCCCCGTAAAACCGTAGACTGGATCATTCCCACCCTGGAAGTCATGGGAATCGAGAATTTATCTCTAAAACGAAACTTCATCACGATTCTAAGCAGCAAAAGTGGCAGGGGGTGGGAAGTCCGCCTGGAATCGGAGAAACTCTACTACTTTACCATCGATATAATTGGGAAGAAACGGAAGACCCTTCCCATCCCCTCAGGGAAATGTTCCATGCTTATTGACAAACTGTAGATTATATGAAAAACCCTTTTTATGGAACAATTTTTCCCGGAGGATACGTACGATACTCCACCCGATGCCCCTCTCTTTAAGGGAACCGTTCTATTCGGGTGGACCCGCTGGAACCTTTATGTTCGATTTTTCCGGATCGTTCTCCGCTCCCGCGCTATGGCCGTTCGGGGAGTGTTTGATGATGCAGCACTGGCCAAACAATCTTACCTGATCATGAAGGCTGTAGAAGGATGCGGAGGAAAATTTCATATTCGCGGGTTCAACAATATTCGTAACACTCCCGGCCCTGTAGTGTTTGTGGCAAACCATATGAGTACTCTGGAAACCGGCATCCTTCCTGCCCTCATTACACCAATAAAATCCACATCCTTTGTGGTAAAAAAAAGCCTTGTAGAGGCACCGATCTTCGGTCCCGTTATGCGTTCTCTCCACCCCATCCCCGTTACCCGTAAAGACCCGAGGAAAGACCTGGCCGCTGTATTGGAACAGGGGGTAGAGATTCTAAAGAACG
>JAGODW010000244.1 GCA_017998025.1 Spirochaetales bacterium | reverse complement strand
ATTCGGTGTGTAAACGGCTTCTTTCCCTCCATACGGGGCCACCATTTTGCCCGATGGATCGGAAGATGCCAGCAAACAGAATAGTTCCTGCTCTACCATCCGGGGCATGTAAGCGGCGAGGCACCCGATGTGGTGACTATTCCGGATACAAAAGGTAACTGCAGGGATGCTTTGCACTCGCTTTGATGCTTCTTCCAGCGCTTTCCAGGTTAAATAGATTCCTGAAAGCCGGTTTCCGTCCCATACCACAGAAGCTCCATGGTCACAGATAACTGTTTCATTGCCCTCTTTTCGAAGACTTCCTGTTTCCAGATCCTCCAAGTAGGAACTTAACAGGTTCAGGCCATGGGTCACATGCCCCATCATATCTGCTTCTATGAGAATATGGGCGATAACGGAAGCTTGATCTTTCGATACGCCTGCAGTTGAAAGAAGTTCTTCTCCAAATGTAAGGAGACTCTTAAACGAATATCGTGGACTGTTCATGTATTTTTCCTTTAGAGAAACCATACCATATAAGGGAAATTTGCTCTACTATTGTTTGAAAAACTTACAAAAATTATTAGATTTAATCTCGTGGAATTCTACTGGTTATATTCCAACTGGACCGATCCTGCATTGAATCTGGCTCTGGAAGAATCGTTATTGGATGGGCCCTCCATGCTTCCGGAGGACTCAAGCATACTGCTTTTTTACGTAAACCGGGAATCTGTAGTAATAGGGAAGAATCAGAACCCCTGGCTCGAGGTTTCGTGGGATGTTTTACATAAGCAGGCTCCTCCTCTGTACCGTAGAATCACCGGAGGGGGGGCAGTATACCACGACATGGGAAACCTCAACTTCTCCTTTATTCAACCGCGTTCCCGATTCTCCAAAGAACAGAATCTGGAGCTTATCGTGAAGGGAGTTTCGTCCTTGGGGGTGACCCTTGTCCGCACAGAAAGAGGGGATCTTCTGTTAGGAGAGAATACACTGGTAGAGAGCCGTAAGGTATCGGGAAATGCTCTTTGTTATCGAAGAAATCGTGTCCTTCATCATGGTACGCTGCTGGTTCATGCAGATCTGGAAAAATTGAAACAATCCCTTACCCCTCTTCCCGAAATGAAGAGTAGATTCAGGTGCCGTTCTGTTGGAAGTATCCCTTCCTCTACGGTAAATCTCGGGGATGTAGTTACCGGTCTCACCTTAAATACACTTGTAGAGAAAATACGAGAGGAAGTTCAATCTTCCTGGGGGTCGATGGTTCGTATTGAGGATCCGACTACGGTTACGGAATCTTCTAAATTTCAGGAACGTGTAGAACGGCATAGATCCTGGGAGTGGGTGTACGGGGCTACTCCTCCTTTTCAGTTCTGTTTACCAGCGGAAAAAGTTGAAATTACCGTGGAGAAAGGAAGGATTGTCTCTAGTACCTCTGCAACTGATAATGGAAGGCTGTATCGTGGTCGGGAATTTGATCCGACTTTTTCCCATGATTTAAATCTTTCTATTAAGAGGAGGGATGCATGACGGTCCAGGAAATGTTGAGGAAGCTAGATAGCATACTGGAGAACTCCCGGGTGGGGATTCTAACTACGGTGGATGAGAACGGGTACCCCAAAAGTCGCTGGATGACTCCAACCCTCGTCCCCGGCAGGGAAGGTTTTTTATATGCAGTTACCTCTCCTGCCTTTGCAAAAACAGAAGAAATTCAGAAACATCCTCAGGTTGGGTGGCTGTTTCAGACAAAGGCGTTGGATGAGGTTATGACAATCCAGGGGAAAATTAATGTAATCGAGAACCCTGCTTTACGGTCTGAGGTGCAGGAAGCGCTTGGCAGGAACCTGACGATCTTCTGGAGAGTGAATCCACGGGAGAAGGATCTGGTAGTGCTTGAGACGGTGATTGAAGTAATCACCTACTTCAATCCAATTAAAAATGAGCGCGGGAAGGTGGTGGTGTAGTATGGGGAAAAAAACAGAATTAAACGGGCTCGACAAGAAAACCCTTCATAAGATGCTGTACGATATGATGCTAATCCGTCATTTCGAGGAAAAGGCAGGTCAGATGTATGGTCTAAAGAAGATCGGAGGATTCTGCCATCTGTACAATGGGGAGGAGGCTGTGGCAGTAGGTGCTATAGCAGCTATAGATCTTAAAAAAGATTACCTTCTAACCGGTTATCGGGATCATGGACATGCCCTTGCCTGTGGAATGGATCCCAGGACGGTTATGGCAGAACTGTTCGGTAAGATAACAGGTTGCTCCCGGGGTAAGGGGGGGTCCATGCATCTGTTCGATCGTGAGAAGCATTTTCTAGGGGGAAATGGAATTGTAGCAGCGCAGATACCTGTTGCCACGGGAGTTGCCTTTGCTGAGAAATACCAGAATACCGGCGGGGTAACGCTCTGCTTTTTCGGCGATGGTGCGATCCATCAAGGGGCATTTCATGAAAGCTTGAACCTCGCTAAGATCTGGAATCTTCCAATTGTCTATATCTGCGAAAATAATGAATGGGGCATGGGAACGAACTTTCGCAAAGTTTCTGCGGTTGATGATTTTAGCCTTCTCGGCGTTGCATACGGGATTCCGGGCAAGCGGATAGATGGAATGAATGTTCTGGAAGTGTATCAGGAGGTTTCTCTGGCTGTGAAACAAGCTCAAACATCCGGTTTGCCCAGCCTGCTGGAGGCTCGTACGTACCGGTACAGGGGACACTCTATGAGTGATCCGGCTAAGTATCGTACCCGGGAAGAGGTAGAGGAGTACAAGAAACGGGATCCCCTTATCATCTTTAAGGATACATTGATGCAGGAAGGACTTCTTACCGAAGGGGAGTACCAGGAGTACGAAGGGAAAATACAATCTATCGTGGATGAAGCAGTTGAGTTTGCAGAAAAGAGCGAAGAACCTGCCCTCCATACCTTGTACGAAGATATTCTGGTGGAATAGGGAGGAGGATATGCCTATCATCACATACCGAGAAGCATTGAATGCAGCCTTAGACGAGGAGATGGCCCGGGATGAAACCGTGTTTCTTATAGGGGAAGAGGTGGGGGAGTATAACGGTGCTTATAAGGTAAGCAAGGGGCTCCTGGATAAGTACGGGCCCCGACGGGTGATTGATACCCCCATTACAGAACTGGGGTTTACCGGCCTGGGAGTAGGAGCTGCTATGGCAGGATTACGTCCGGTGGTGGAATGGATGACCCACAACTTCTCTCTCCTGGCTCTGGATCAGGTGGTGAATAATGCTGCCAAAATGCGGTACATGAGTGGGGGACAATTCAAGCTTCCCATTGTATTCCGGGGTCCCAACGGTCCTGCCGAATATCTTTCGGCTCAGCATTCTCAGGCCCTCCAAACTTACTGGGCTCATGTGCCCGGTCTCAAGGTGGTGGCTCCCGCTACTCCCTACGATGCAAAGGGCCTTTTAAAATCGGCCATCCGGGACGATAACCCGGTAGTGGTTCTGGAAGGTGAGCTGATGTATGCCTGGAAGGGGGAGGTTCCGGAAGGAGAGTATCTGGTACCGATCGGGAAGGCTGATGTAAAGAGATCGGGTTCAGACGTAACTGTGGTGACCTATTCTAAACCCCTGAAGGTTGTCCAGGAAGCTGCAGAAATATTAGCCCAGGAGAAGATTGAGATAGAAATAATAGATCTAAGAAGCCTTCGGCCTTTAGATGAAGAGACTGTGTATCAATCTGTACGAAAAACCAATCGAGTTGTGGTGGTGGATGAATCCTGGCCTGTTGCCAGTGTGGGTTCGTATGTCGCCTGGTTGATATCAAAGAACTGCTTCGATGTGCTGGATGCCCAGGTCGAGTTGGTGTCTTCAGAAGATGTCCCCATGCCGTACAATCATCGACTGGAATTAGCAGCTC
>JAGODW010000243.1 GCA_017998025.1 Spirochaetales bacterium | reverse complement strand
AACTGAACCGTATAGGGTTTGATGGATTAAAGCTGATCCTGGGAAAACCGGCATTTGCCCGCACGTTTGGGATAACCCTGCAGGATCCTTCCTTTGCCAAAGCTTTTGACCGAGTAAGTACCCTATTCCCTCCTTCTTTCCCGATTCTGGTACATGTAGGAGACCCGTACTACTTCTGGGAGACTCCCTCGAACACCCCTGTACCCTGGACGTATAGTTCGAAAGACCCGTCCTTTGAGGAATGTATAGCCCTGGCAGAACAACTGGTGAAACAATTTCCTCGCATGGTGTTTATCTTCCCTCATCTTCTTTTTTTGGCACATCAATTGGATCGTCTGGAATCCATCCTGCTATCCCGACCCGGAGTGTACACGGACTTAAGCCCGGAAAACTACTTCTATGCAGATCTCTTCCAGCAGAAAAAGCGAGCCCTGGAATTTTTTGTATCCTGCAAGGATAGGATTCTTTTTGGTACCGATGGATTTTTCTTTGATCCCCGGTACAAAGCATTGCCCTACACAGACCTCTACGGGAATCTGGAACGAACCGGCCGGTTGATCCAATTCCTTGAGAGAAGCCTCCTTTTTCCCAATCCGTTTGCTCCCACCTTTGCCCGATTTCCCCTGCTTAACGGATTGAATCTACAGGAGCATCCGCAAGGAGAGTTGCTCCTTGAGAAGCTCTATTCCGCTAATTTCCTTTCCCTATTTGGGAACTCCCCTCGCGCTCTCCATGTGCCTTCTGTATACACCTATCTGAAAACAGTTCTAACAGAAGAACAGAAAAACGGTTCTTGTCCTGAACGACGACGATTGATAGAAGATACCCTTACAAAATTGGAGGAATTCCCATGATTCGAGCAGCGGTAGTTGGTTTAGGGATCGGTCTTGCCCACTGTGCTGGGTATTTAGAAAGTCCGTATGCCCGTTTAACCGCGGTCTGCGATCCAGAGCCGATCCGGAGGAAAACGGTGGGCGGTACTTTTTCACAGGGAAGCATGCTGGTACTAAAACCATTGTTTGATCCGGAACTCCTTCCCCGTAGCTGGGAATCTATAGGAGTCAGGTCCTATGGGTCCCTCGATGAAGTTCTCCGGAATGAGGAAATTGATCTGGTGAGCCTCTGCACTCCTGACTACACCCACCCGGAACTGGGAAGAAAGGTACTGGAAGCCGGTAAACATCTCTATCTGGAGAAACCGTTGGGAGTACGGTTGGACGACTGTAAGCCCTTAATTACCGCTGCACAAACGAGCGGCCGAATGGTAGGAGTAGCCTATGAGTTTCGCCGGAATCCGGCTATTCTCCGGATGAAAGAATGGATCAATGCAGGCAGGATCGGTCAGCCTCAAGCATTCAGCCTGTACCATTATAGAACTCCTTTTCGGAGGGACAAGATCCATATGTGGATCCAGAAAAAGGAATACTCCGGCGGTCTGTTAGTAGAAGAAACTTGCCACTGGTTTGACCTGGCCCGCTTTCTTATGTCGAGAGAAGTAGAAACCCTTCACTGCGTAACAGTAGATACTATCCATCCTGACTTTGATTTTGAAGATATCGCCTATGTGAACGGGACATTCCTCGGAGGCGGCATTCTACAGATCTCCCACAGTCTTGCCGGGTTCGATTTTAGTTTGATCATCCAAATCCAGGGTACGAACGGTTCTCTCTGGTGTGCCTTAAAAGAGGATCAGTACAGTTCTCTGGATGGAGGAGAAACCTCCTGGTACGGCCTTCTATCTCAGGGTCCGGTGAACGGCTCTCCGAAGGATGCTGAGGTGCTAAAGTTCGGTACAGAGGTTACCGAGGCGAAAACCATCCGGGATGCAGTGGTTGAGTTCACCCGGAGTATCGTAGCCGGTACACCCCCCTTTGCTTCGCTGGAAGATGGGTTTAGATCCCTCGAACTATCCCTCCTGGCAGGGCAATCCGCCCGGGAGGGACAGGTAGTACCGTATCAGAGCCTCTGGGAAACCTTCATTCAAAGTAACTCCTCCCGGAAACATTCCCCCGGGATACAATCCCCGGGCGGATCGTTGTCTCCCCTTGAGGCAACGTCTTCGGGCGGTTCCGTACAGGTATTCTATAGAGGAAGAATCGTCTTTCGCCACAGCCCGGAGAACCCTGCCTTTTCTTACGGATATGGGGAAGGATTGTTCAACGTTTACAAGGGTAACTTTACGATTCGGGAACAAAAGAGACGGGAGTTTTTCCCAAAAGAAGCAAAAATTGTGGAAGCGACTCCTGACACGGTAATTGTGCGTTTCTCCGGAAGCGGGGAGGCGGGAACAATCGAGCTGCGATTCACCTTAGAGGATGGGCTTTTAACCGTACAACCCGTTGGTTTTCCTGCAGGTACAAACCGCTTTTCCCTGCATCTCCCTCTTGAGAGAGAAGAGTATGTCTATGGATGCGGGGAACAGTATTCCCGGTTCAATGTACGGGGAAGCCGGGTTCCTCTCTGGTCTGAAGAACAGGGGGTAGGGAGAAGCCCCTGGGATCCGATGACTCACTACATGAACTGGAAGCATAAAGGGGGAGGGCACTGGTATTCGACCTACTATCCCCAGCCCACTTTCTTAACCTCTAGCGGACTGTTCTTCCATGGGGAAAACCGCGGCTATGGAATCTTTGATTTCCGTCCGACTGAGAAAGCGATCCTTGAGTTCTGGGATCTTCCCTCCCGCTTCACCGTGGGAATCGAATCAACCTTTGAAACTGCTTTAGAACGACTATCCAGGCTGTTAGGCAGAATGCCGCCCCTCCCGGAATGGACCTACAACGGAATCTGGCTGGGAGTCCAGGGGGGAAAAGATGCGGTAGAAAAAAAACTTCAGGATGCCCTTACTGGCGGAGTAAAGGTGGGGGCTCTCTGGGCTCAGGACTGGGAAGGAAGGCGAATTACCTCCTTTGGGAAACAGTTATTCTGGAACTGGGAGTACCATCGGGAACTGTACCCCGATTTGCCCGGCTATATCCAGCAGTTACGGGAGAAAGATATCCGGTTTATGGGATATATCAATACCTTCCTGGCTCTGGAAGGTACTCTTTATAAAGAAGCAAAAGAAAAGAACTACTGCGTAAAAAATCGGTACGGAGAAGACTACTATGTACACATTACCACGTTTCCCGCTGCGATCCTGGATCTCACCAATCCTGCCACCACCCGGTGGATCAAACAAGTGATCCATGAAAACATGATCGGGATTGGCTTATCCGGCTGGATGGCCGATTTCGGGGAGTACCTCCCTACCGATGCGGTGCTGTTTTCCGGAAAACCTGCAGAACTTCTCCATAATCCCTACCCGGCTCTCTGGGCACAGGTAAACCGGGAAGCTGTGGAAGAGGCAGGGAAACTGGGGGAAATCGTGTTCTTCCTGCGGGCTGGCTATACGGGTTCCAGCCAATACGCCACCGCGTTCTGGGCCGGGGATCAGATGGTAAACTTCAGCCGCCATGACGGGCTGGCCAGTGTAATTCCTGCTGCCCTTTCCCTCGGTATCTGCGGCGGAGCTATCCATCATAGCGACATCGGTGGCTATACCACCCTGGGATGGGTAAAGAGAAGGCAGGAGACGTTTCAGCGCTGGGCAGAACAGGCGGTTTTTACCCCGATCATGCGAACCCATGAAGGGAATCGGCCTGATTTCAACCATCAGTTCAATTCGAATCAAGAAACCCTATCCCACCTTGCCCGGATGACCCGCCTCTTTGTTGCACTAAAGCCCTACCATCAAGCCATTCAGGCGGAACATGTAGCTACCGGATTACCCCTTATTCGGCCACTTTTTCTCCACTACCCGGCTGATCCGCAATCTTACACCCTTCAGTATCAGTACTTGTACGGACGGGAACTACTTGTGGCGCCT
>JAGODW010000001.1 GCA_017998025.1 Spirochaetales bacterium | reverse complement strand
ACAGTATGGGGCCCAGTTTCTTCTCCTTATTCTAGTAGGTAAATTCATTTTTACCTCATTAAGTTATGGGACAGGAGCACCGGGAGGTATCTTTTTCCCTCTATTAGTAATTGGTGCGTTATTAGGCAGTTTGTACTCTGATTTACTTATGGTAATTTTCAATTGGGACTCTGGATACAGGATAAACTTTGTGATTTTAGGGATGACAGCCTTCTTTTCAGCCGTAGTACAGGCACCGATTACAGGAAGCGTCTTGCTTGCAGAGATGGTCGGTTCTTTACAACACTTTACATCACTCGTTACTGTTTCAGCAGTTGCATATATATCGGCCGAGTTGTTTCATACCCGTCCCATCTATGAAGTATTTTTATACCGTTTGTTGCGAACGCGTACTCCTCATAATCTGCAGAACCAGTATCCAACATCGAGCCATCGGCCGAACTTGTAGCCTACTTCGGGAAATTGTGCTATCCATTGGAAGCCCAGTTTTTCGTGCAAACGAACGCTGGATTCATTGGGAAGGGAAATCCCCGCGATCACTGTATGGATGTTTGCTTCCTTAAGGGAGGATAATAACCGTTCCATCAGCCGAGTCCCAATTCCTCTTCCCCGGTAGGCGTCTCGGACATACACAGACGTTTCCACGGTAAACCGATATGCGCTCCGCTCTTTCCAGCGGTTTGCATATGCATACCCTATAATAATCCCGGATTCTTCCTCTACGAACCAGGGATACTTCTGGGTAATATGTACTACCCGCTCTCTCATCTCCTGAAGAGTAATCGGATCTTCTTCGAACGTGATAGTAGTGTTTTCTATATAGTAATTATAGATATCACATACCTGCGGGGCATCCTCAAGCTTTATCTCCCGGATCATTAGAATTTCTCTACAATCGTATAAGCAACCAGGGCTTCGGCTACGTTTTTCTTATCGGGAACTACAGAGAGCCCCTTTATTATCGGCCCCTGCACAACAAGCCCCCGGCTCAGTACCTCCCTGGGGTTCCCCGGCAGGTCGATAAACGAATCTTCGATATCCGCAAATTGGTGTTCAGATGCCACTACCTTAATATACTCAGTCCCATACGGAGGGCCGAGGTGAAATTTAAACGGATACGATTGATCCGGGATAGTTACCACGGTTCCACCTTGTATTCTATTTTTTCTATAGAATTGATTGGGGAAAATAAGCTGTGTTTTACCGTTTACATCTACATGGTACACCTTAACGTAAGCGTCCCTGTTAACAAAAACATGAACAGTCAAATCCTCACCATTCTGATACACAGCCCCTGCACCCCGTCCTGTAACAACCTTGACAATTAAATCCCGTTCCGGCGAGTCGGCCAGATTTGCCAGTTCCTGTTTATTTCCTACCGCTTTCTCTACTGAGGGGGGTTCTAAGCTGATCCGGGGTGGCACCTCTGAAAATGATATCCGTACATCCTCGCTTCCTATCAGTTCTCCTGTGGTAAGACTTGTCATTTCCAGGTGAAGGCGGATCGATCCATCGGACTCTCTATTGAACCGTCCGTATAGAATTGCATCTACCTCCGTAGTTTTAAAATAGTCCCGATAGATTTCCCGAAACTCCGGGTCCATATTTTCCACTGCATGACGTGCAAACAGTTTGATTCTCGTCGAGGTTGCCAGACACCGGATTAATCCGTCTTCCACATACCGGGAGAATGCGCTTCCCAGCCCCGTATACTCATAGGTAAAAGTTCCCAGCGCTATTGTAATTACCGGTTTATAGTAGCGGGTGGCCATGGTATCTAAAACCTGGCCTGCCTCCTGCTCCCAGCCTGCTTCCGCATATCCCTGGAGGACAACCCCCAGAACAAGACACAGTATCCCCACCCTCCCTTTCATATTGAAACGCCTCCTACGTATTAAGTATACCTTCTTTAGTAATTTATGACTATTATTTCAATAAAAACGGATAGTCTTGCATAAAGCCGGTTAGAAAGGCATAGTAGGGGTAGTATGGCAGAATTGATAGAACCAAAAATACTAAAAGGGTTCAGGGATTTTCTCCCTGAGGTGGAACTGGAACGAAAGAGAATACAGGGCATCTTAGAAACCACCTTTGAACGATTCGGTTTTGTTCCCATCGATACCCCGATATTGGAATATACGGAAGTACTCCTGGGAAAAGGAGGCGGGGAAACGGATAAGCAACTGTACCGTTTCCAGGATAACGGAGGACGGGATGTAGCGCTCCGATTCGACCTTACGGTACCCTTTGCCCGGTTTATGGCAGCCCATGTACAGGAACTGTACCTCCCCTTTAAGCGGTACCATATTGCCAAGGTATTTCGGGGCGAAAACACGCAACGGGGCCGGTATCGGGAGTTCACCCAGTGTGATTTCGACATCGTCGGGGTAGACAGTGCTGCTGCGGATTTCGAGATTCTCCTCCTGATGCGGGAGAGTTTTCACGCCCTCGGTATTGAAGGAGTTACCATTCATCTTTCCCACCGGGGAGTGTTCAACCGTGCCCTGGAACGGCTTGGCATCCGGGATACAGGGTTAGAAGTCCTTAGAATTGTAGACAAGCTTAAGAAAATCGGAGAGCCCACCGTACGTTCCCAATTGGGAGAATTGATCGGAGAAACAGCAGCGGATGAAGTTCTTGCGTTTGGAAAGCCGGAGAAAGATTTTTCCACTACTCTGGATAAAATTACCCGTATTGCTGGAGGTCCTGCGGAAGATACGGAGAGACTTGCACGGATCTATCAGTGGATGAAAGAATTAGAGATTGAATCTTCCTACCAGCTGGATCCCTCCATCACCCGGGGGCTGGACTACTACACAGGTATTGTATATGAAACGTTCCTGAACGATCTACCGGAGATCGGTTCTGTTTGTTCCGGCGGTCGGTATAACGACCTGGCTTCCCTCTATACCCGGGAACGATTGCCCGGGGTGGGCTCCTCTATAGGGCTGGATCGGCTTATGGCTGCCCTGGAGGAAGAGGGAAAAAAACCTCAGCGGAAAAGTGTTACAGATGTGCTGGTATTCTGCCTTCAGGAATCGCTCTACAACGATTACCACCGGATTGGCCATGCATTGCGTAAGGCCGGATTTTCTACGGAAGTTTTCCCAGAACCTAAAAAGCTGGCTGCCCAATTCTCCTTTGCAGAGAAAAAAGGAATTCCTCTGGGAATCTTCCTGGGAGAAGACGAAAAGAACCGGGGAGTGCTCAGCCTCCGGGATCTCCGGACACGGATTACGTACGAGAATCTTACCCTCCCAGGCGCAGTAGAAAAGGCACGGAAGCTCTTGTCTGAGTTTGAATAGCCTTTGCCTCAGCAGCTCCGACATTCTTCTACCTTCGTAGATAGGAGAGCCAAACCACTTCAAAGGGATCGAGTTCCAGGGAGAATTTTCCATAACTTTCCCAGGAGGGATACACTGCATCCCCTGTGAGTAGATCTGTAAAGTACCGCTCTTCCCCCATTTCAAGGGCAGAAGCTTCAAAACCTGCTACCATAGGCTTGTGGTAGAGATTCACCAAACAGAGTACTCCCCTTCTCTCTTCTCCAGGCCTGCGAAACCGTACCAGGGCAAATATTTCTTTAGGTGCAGGGAGTACCTTCCCTTCTGCTGTAGGATGAAAAGCCGGCTCCTGTACTCGAGCCCGAAGAAGCTCCTCAAACCCGGAAAAAACCCGTTCCCGTAGGGTCCCGGGAGTTGAAAGCTCATGCTGTACTTGATCATACAGAAGCTTCTCCCGATTGATCCGCCGTTTGATCCCACTCTCCTCCACCCCCTTTCGGTCGTTTTCCGAGCCGATGAGGCTGTGAATATAAATTCCCGGTACTCCCGGCATTGCCAGCAGGATCGACTGGGATGCAAGGAATTTTTTTACCCGTAGATCTTCACTTAAATCGTTCTCCGCTACGGCACTAAAATAGTTAATATTCAATTCGTAGGGGACTTCTCCCTGGGGAGTAGATTTGTACGAAATATATCCTCCCCGATCTACTACCGCTTGTACCAGTCCCTCGATCTCCTCTTCTGAAAGAATCCCCCGGGCCGGCAGGACCCCTACCCCATCATGAGAAGCGCAAAAATTGAAAAAACTCATTCCCTCTCCCGGAAGTTCCAGATCCATCCCCCATTGTTGTAATTTTCGTGAGTCAGAACGGATAAACGCATCCAGGATTAACGGAGGAAGGGCAAATTGGTACACGAGATGAGCCTCATCCCCTTCTCCAAAGTAGGAAATATTTTCCTTATGAGGAACATTGGTTTCTGTAATGAGTAGAGTCCCTGGAGCCAGTTCATCTACCAGTGCTCTCAGAAGTTTCACCACTCCATGAGTTTTCGGATGATGGAGACAGGATGTTCCCAGTTCTTTCCACAGATATGCTATTGCATCCAGCCGGATGATCCGAATACCCATTCGGATGTAAAATAGGAGGATATCGAACATAGACAGAAGGACGGCCGGTTCTCCATAGTTCAGATCCACCTGATCTTCGCTGAAGGTGGTCCATACCCATCTGGGACCTTGTGAGGTTTCAAAGCGGGTAAGGAGTGGATGCGTCCGGGGACGGAATACCCCGGATACATCCGTATTCGGAGGCAGAGTAATAAAGTATCGGGTGTACGGTTCTTCCCCGGCTAAAAACTTTTTGAACCAGAGGCTTTCTTTCGAACAGTGGTTCAGTACCAGGTCTGCCATAAGAAGGTGCGATTTGCTCAGAGCTTGAATATCTTCCCACGTTCCCCATGCAGGGTTTACCTGACAATAATCGATTATGGAGAATCCATCGTCGGACGAATAGGGAAAGAAAGGAAGAATATGGATCCCGGTTATCATCCCCTCGAGAAAGATTTGGGCAAACTCCCGGAGTAAAGTTAACGGTTTGGTTTCTGGCCTCTGAAACTGGTCACCATACGTAATAACAAGAGTATCCCGTTCAGATAGGGGAAGGGCATCCTCCTTCAAAAGACCTACCGAAGCATCTCCTTCCCCTGTTTCTCTGCTTTTCCACGTCTGGATTTGTTTCTCGAGGAGCCGGGCTGTTTCCCTCCCCTTCTCCTCTCCATAGAGAAATTCCAGTAGAGAGATTATTTTCTGGTTCATGGAAAAAGTTTACCGGGAAATGCTCTTAAGGTAAACGTAGTAACACATGTACAATCAACAGCACAAACCCAGTCATCGTAAGCAGTCCAAATACATGGGTAAACACTACTCCTTCAGCGGCATGCTGGGGATCTACATTGTACTTAAAAGCCATGGTGACGGAGTTTACGCTTCCCGGGGTCATGCTTACCAGCATAAAGATTGCGAGCGTTTCTTCTGACAGAAAGGGCCGGAGCACAAGTGAAAGGAGGAGCATCAGGGCAGGTACCAGCAGAAGCCGGATAGATCCGCAGAGGATGTTCCATCCATCCAGTCTTAGCGCACGAAACCCCAATTCATAGATCCTTGTTCCTGCCACAAAGAGACCCATAAATAAAGTAGGTTGCCCCAGTGCTGCAACGGATTCAGAAATAAAGGGAGGGATATACTCATTCCATCCTGACAGAACGAAAACAATGGCTACTGTGGTAGCAATCATCCCTGGAGAAAAAATATTTCTGATCAGTTCCTTCCGATTCATGGGACCTGCTACAGTGGATGCACCCAGGGTCCACAGCAGTAGAATCGAGCCTAAGTTGGCTACTGCGAGAAGAGCTGTACCTTTACCGGGGAAAAAGAACTCGGCAAAGGGAAGAGCCATAATAAAGAAGTTATTCATCGTGGTATGAAAGAGAAAGATTTTTTTCTTGTCCCCTTCATACCCTGCGAATCGGGCCACTACCAACCCTATGCCCCATCCGGTAAGGTGTGTAATAATGCAGAGGAAAGGAAGGGCAAGGTTGTTCAGGATATCCGGGGCTTTCAGTGTCCGGGTGATAGAAGAAAAAATCAGGGCAGGCCATACAAGGTCCACCATGATCCGGCTTATGTCTTTTTCCCCCTGTTCAGAAACGAGATGCATCCGTTTCGCAAGGACCCCTGATCCCATGAGGATAACAACTAACAGAAGCTTATTGAGGATCGTTAAAAAGTACAGCATGAAGTGTGATAAGATAGCGTTTTAAAGAAAAAATCAAGAGATACTGGGGAGCTACTATACAGCTCCCCAGATCGGATTTTTTGATCTATTTCCTTGAAAAGGCCTACTTCCGTGAAATGTGGAAAGCAAATCCTCCTATCTCCACATCGAGGTACACTACTTTCATAACTCCACCCTCCACCTTTGCCGTATCGGCCTTAATCCCGATTCCCTTCGTGGCAAAATAGGTTACTGCCCGTTCCACACTGTTCGCCGCGATTCCAATATGTCCGTGGGTACCGAGATATTGCTTTTTCATGATCTCAAAAGCTTTCCCGGAAAATATAGAGGAGTTCCCATCTTTAAGAGGGAGTTTAAAGAACTTAGAGAGGAGCTCTGCCACTTTCTTAGCTTCCCCCTCATTCTCGGTATTCATCCCTACATGAAGCAGCTCGAACCCATGCACGAGGGAAACAGCCTCTGAAGCAAGACGAGTTATTTCATCGAACTTTCCGGCCGATATTACATCGCCGGGAACCATCCAGGATCCTCCAACTGCAACAATTTTATTCCAGGAAAGATACGAGGTAATATTTGCCGGATTAATTCCTCCTGTAGGGATAAAGGAAACTTCTGTGTACGGGGCTGCCATCGCCTTCAGCATCGGAAGGCCTCCCGAGTTCTCCGCCGGGAAGAACTTCAACACCTTTAAACCATACTCCAGGGCAGCCTCTATTCCCGATGGATTATTAATTCCAGGGGTAATGGGGATATTCTCTTTCACACAGTATTCCACAACTTTCGGATTAAATCCCGGGGAAACGATGAATTTCGCTCCGGCAGCCGTTGCCTTTTTTACCTGTTCTACCGTCAATACCGTCCCTGCTCCTACCAGCATTCCGGGAACTTCCTTAGAGATTTGACGGATCGATTCTTCTGCTGCACTGGTACGGAAGGTAACCTCCGCTACCGGCAGATCCCCTGCCAGCAAGGCTTTTGCAAGAGGTACTGCATCCTTTGCATGATCAATTTTAATCACCGGAACTACCCCGATGTTTCCAATCTGGTTAATAACATCAGACATACTCGTTCTCCTTCTTATATTTGCCTTTTGAATTATCGTTCAACCCGGGCACTTGCCCCGGCCACAAGTTTTTCCACTTCCTTCACAGAAGCCATGGAAGTATCCCCTGGCGTGGTCATAGCCAGAGCCCCATGAGCGGCACCATACTCTACGCACTGCTGCGGGTCTTTTTCTGTGAGGAACCCATAGATTACTCCCGAAGCAAAGCTGTCTCCCCCTCCTACCCGATCGTAGATCTCCAGATCCTTGTACTCCCGGGCTTGATAGAAGTTTCCGTTATAGTACAGAATCGCACTCCAGTCGTTGAACGTAGCGGATTTGACTTCGCGAAGGGTGGTAGCCACTGCTTTAAAGTTGGGGAACTCCTTCACTACCTTTGCAATCATCTTCTTAAAGTTTTCTACGTTGATTCCCCGGATATCCTTAGAGAGACCTTCCACTTCAAAACCGAGGGCAGCGGTGAAATCTTCTTCATTTCCGATCATCACATCTACGTACTTGGCTATTTCCCGGTTCACCTCTAACGCCCGCTTCTGCCCCCCATTTGCCTTCCAGAGGGAAGGCCGGTAGTTCAGATCATAGCTGGTAATAGTCCCGTTCGCCTTAGCAGCCTTCATCGCTTCGATTGCAAGATCAGGCGTGGTGGAAGAAAGACCCGCAAAAATGCCTCCACAGTGAAACCAGCGGACTCCCTCTTCCTTGAAGAGCCGGTTCCAATCGATATCTCCTACCTTCATCTGGGAAGCGGCTGAGTTACCCCGATCCGAAACTCCCAGGGCACCCCGCACTCCAAAGCCCCGCTCGGTAAAGTTCAAGCCGACCCGTACGTTTCTTCCGATTCCATCAAAGGGAACCCACTTTACGTGGGAGAGGTCTACCCCTCCCTGCATTATAAAATCCTGCAGGAGATACCCAACATCATTCTCCGGAATAGAGGTAACCACTGTGGTATCCATACCAAAGCACTTTTTCAGGCCTCGTATCACATTATATTCGCCTCCCCCTTCCCAGACCCGAAACATGCGGGCGTTTTTAATCCGAACATCCCCTGGATCCAGACGAAGCATAATCTCTCCCAGGGCAGCCGCATCCCAGCGGCATGCATTCTTTGGTTTTATTACGAGTTTTTCCATGACTAAAGCTCCTTCCGTTTATAGATATCGCCGGAATATCCCATCCTCCGGGATATTTCTGCGGCAGTTTGCTGAATCTTTTCGCCAAACTCAAGAATCTTTTCCGGTGAGAACGAGTCGGCTACGCCGGATACACTGATGGCGGCAATGATCTTTCCCGAATAATCCCGGATCGGTGCACCCACACACCGCACCGCCCATTCATGTTCCCGGTCGTCAATCGTATATCCCCGTTCCCGAGCCGCTTGAAGATTTTTAATAAACGACTCGAGATCCGTAATAGTATGGGGAGTCTTTTGTATAAAGGAATACTCCTTAAGCAGTTCCCGGAGTTCTTCATCCGTATGGTCTAAAAGAAGCGCTTTCCCTAAAGAAGTACAATGGATAGGAACCCGGGTACCGATGATGGAATACCTACGGAGGCTGGTAAAGGTTTCTGTTTTATCGATATACACCACATCGAACTGTTGACGGAGAGCAAGAAACACCGTATGCCGGGTGCTCTCGGTAAGTTCATACATGCAGGGACGCGCTTCGATCTTTAGATCCAGGCTGTTCAGATACGAGTTTGCCAATTCTACGAGGTGAAGTCCCAGGGTGTATCCCTGTCCTTCCTGAGACCGTTGTACATATCCCCGCTCTGATAGTACTGACAAAAGCCGGAATACGGTGCTTTTGTGAAGACCCGTATTTCGGCTCAACTCAATTAGACCGATCCCCCGGGGATTATTCGCCAGTTCTTCCAGAATATCGATCGTTCGGCTCACAGAACGAACTGCTGAGAGTCTGGATGGATTTTCCCTCGTATCTGTTTTCTGCTTCATTTATAGTCTCATGCTGTAAAACTATAATTCTATTATATGAAGCTTGAAAAACTTTGTCAAACGGTAGATTCAGAGGTTCTTACCGGGCCAACCACCCTCCATCCACTGCAACGGTATACCCATGCACATAATTTGAGGCTGCTGAAGCGAGAAATACAGCCGCACCCTTTAGATCCGCGGGGATGCCCCAGCGTCCAGCCGGTATGCGGGCAAGGATCTCGGCATTTCGATTTTTGTCCTGCCGTAAGGCAGAGGTGTTGTTCGTTTCCATGTATCCTGGCGCGATGGCATTTACATTGATGCCATACTTCGCCCATTCATTGGCTAAAAGACGGGTAAGTCCCATTACACCGCTCTTACTAGCCGTATAGGCTGCAACCCGGATTCCTCCCTGAAAAGAAAGCATTGAGGCAATATTGATGATCTTTCCACCGGTTCCTTGTTTCAGGAACTGTTTCGCCACCGCCTGGGAAAGGAAGAACAGCACTTTGAGGTTGGTATTCATCACTATATCCCAGTCTTCTTCTGAATATGCAATAGCTTCCTCCCTTCGGATTGTACCCGCGTTGTTCACCAGGATGTCGATCCGACCAAAGGCATCCATTGCAGCATTTGTAATTCGTTCAGGCACTCCGGGCTCCTGGAGATCCAGCTTGATTAAGTGGAACTTCTTCCCCAGAGCTTCCACCGCCTGGCGGGTTTCCTCCGCATCTCTCCGGGCAACACCGGCAATATCTGCTCCTGCTTCTGCAAGGCCGATAGCCATCCCCTGCCCCAGACCGGTATTGCAGCCGGTTACGATAGCAACCTTACCGTTAAGTTTAAAATCATCCAGTATCATAATCGGTTCCTCCTACCGTAGAGCCTCCATTGGTATATCATCCATATCGCTAAAGGTCTGATTCTCTCCCACCATTCCCCATACGAAAGTGTAATTCCGGGTGCCGACTCCTGAATGGATCGACCAGCTCGGCGAGATCACCGCCTCTTCATTCCGAACTACCAGATGCCGGGTTTCCCCAGGCCTGCCCATCAAATGAAATACCACTGCATCTTTTTCCATATCTAGATAGAGATATACCTCCATCCTTCGCTCATGGGTGTGCGTAGGCATGGTATTCCAAACGCAACCCGGTTCTAATTGCGTTATTCCCATCATGAGGTTACAGGTAGGAAGCACATCCGGATGCAAAACCTGGTTAATCGTCCGTTTGTTGCTTTCTTCTATTGTACCCAGGGGAACTTTACGCGCATCCTGAATCGTAACTCTTCGGGTAGGAAGCTGTACATGAGCCATGCCGCTCAAAAAGTAAAATTTCGCAGGATTCTTTCCATTCTTGCTCCGAAATCGGATATCTTTACTCCCTTTTCCTACATAGAGGGAGTCAAGCCTATCGAGAGAATACACGGTTCCATCTACCAGTACCTCTCCCGGATTCCCTATATTTAAAACTCCCAGTTCTCGCCGTTCCAGAAGATACTCTGCTCCGATAATTTTCTTATCTGCAGTCAGGCGCATTTCTTCAACGGGGATTGCCCCTCCCACAATAATCCTATCTGTATGGGAATAGACCAGCTTCAGAGTTCCGGCTTTGAACAGATCACTGATTAGAAATTCTCTACGCAGTCCCTCGGTATCCAGCGCCTTTCCATGTTCTGGATGAATTCCGTACCGCACCTCAAAATTTTTTGTTTCCGCCATTTCTATTCCTCCCTTTGATAGGTATCGTACCTCATGCTTGATTTTATATGATGAATAATTACCAACAGCCCTATAAACTGCCTTATGGTTTCATAATATAAAACCTTATTTTGTTATATGATTCTATACTGAGATTTATGAAGATGTCAAGGAAAAATCCTTTGATCCGCTTAACGCTACTCTTCTGGTTTAATAACTACAGATACTTTGCCTTCCAGAATCTTTTTAAATTCTTCTGCGTCCCGGGAGCTTCCGACGATAGAGCCATAGTGCATGGGTATTGCAAAAGAAGGCTTTATATCCAGAGCTGCCTCTGCAGCCTCTTTCGCGGTCATAACGTATACGCCGGAAACAGGCAACAGGGCAATATCGATTTCTCCCAGGTTCTTCATTTCCGGAATTCGATCAGTATCGCCCGCAAAATAGATCCGGGCTCCCCCAAGAGTAATTACATATCCCACCCATCCGTTCTGTTTGGGATGAAACTGTTTATTAATATTATAGGCAGGTACCACCTGAATATGGATCTGCCCCAGGGTTAGAGAATCTCCCGGTTTTACCTTTTTCACCGCGCCTCCCAGGGTTGAGGCACAGTCGGGTGGGGCTACAACGATTGTTTCTTTCGTTCGAAGTTTCTGTACATCCTCCAGGGAACAGTGATCGTAGTGTCCATGGGTAATAAGAATAATGTCTGCTGTGTCCTTCGTTGCGATTTGATAGGGATCGGTATAAATTATCTGTTCTCCGAAAATTTTGAAGGTATCATGACCGAGCCAATGGATATTCTCAATCATACTCTCCTCCTCTTCTTTTCATACGTACACTTGTATCATACACCCATCAAATCTCCCGTCAACCACAAAAAAGGATGCTCTTATCGCATGAAGAGCCCCCCATTTACATCGATTGTTTCACCGGTAATAAAATCGTTCTCAATAAGGAATTTAATAGCATGAGCAATATGCCGGGCTTCACCGTTCCGTTTCAGCGGAGTATTTTCCTTCCATGCCTGTAGCATCTGTGGATTGGAAACTTTCTCATGGAACGGTGTCTCTATAACTCCGGGGGCTACTGCATTGACCCGAATCCTGGGACCCAGTTCCTTCGCAGCTCCCCGGGTAAAAACATCTACCGCACCTTTAGACGCTCCGTATACAGTTGCGCTGGGCGATCCATGCCGAATGGCAATAGAAGAAAGATTGATTACCTGCGGATCTTCTCCCTTCTCTAAAAGAGGCACAGAGAGAGAGGTCATCATGATCGCACTGAAGGAATTCAATGCGAATATTTCAACCATACGATCCCACTGTATCTTCCCCACATTCATCCGTTGGATCAAACCTCCGGCATTGTTCACCAGCACATCTAATTTCCCAAAGGTTTCGGAAACAAAGTCTACCACTTTCCTGCATCCTGCCTCTGTTCGGAGATCCGCCTGCACGAGGGCTGTCTTTCCCCCAGCCGCCTCTACTTTCCGGGCTGTTTCCCGGGCAGCTTTTTCGGATGCATTGTAGTGCATCACAATCGTATTTCCCTTAGCCAGCGTTACCGCTGTTTCTGCTCCGATTCCCGTACTGGCACCGGTAATTAATATAATTTTTCCCATTGGTTCCTCCCTCATCCTTTCAAATAATGAGATAAGATTTTAATTTATTAGGTTAGAGCCTCTTTCAAAAATAGTGTTTTTCGTCCAGGCGATTTTCAAAAATCCCTTATCATATAAGGGTTTACGAATTTCGCCGGGTTAGCAAGGTAGATTTTTGAAAACGCCTCTGTTAAACTATCGTACAAAATTCGAGGTATTCAATCAAGGGATTGACAAACATTCATACAGCAGGCACTGCGTCTCGCTCTAATGATAGTAAGGACTCGATCCATCCAAGCCGATGGGAGATTTCCCGTGCTGCGCGAATAACCAAAGGGGCCACTTTTTCTGTAGGCATTTTCTCATTTATGCAAATCATGGCCACACTAACGGCTCCGATCACGATTCCTCGATAATCCCGGATAGGTGCTCCCAGGCACTGAATACCCGGCTCGTACTCTTCATCATCAAAAGCCCATCCGCGATCAAGGCTGCAGTGTAGTTCATCCAGTAAGGTGGAGATATCCTGAATGGTATTCGCGGTGAACCGTTCAAACGAAACATCCTGGAACAAGGCACGGATTTCCTCATCCTTTTGATGCATGATCATAGCTTTTCCCAGGGAGGTACAGTAGAGAGGTCTACGTTGCCCGACAATCGCATACTTCCGAAGACTGTTGTGCTGTTCAACCTTGTCGAGATATACAACCTCATTGTTCTGTAACGTGGCTAGATACACCGTTTGACCGGTCATGTTACTAAGGTTTCGGAGAATAGGCTCTGCCTCTGTTTTTAGTTCAATGTTGTTCAGATAGGAGCTGGACAGTTCAATAAATCGAACCCCAAGCCGATACAGGTTATCATTCCCTTTTTCAATGTATCCCCTGGTTCTAAGAACAGACATGAGACGGAATACGGTACTTTTGTGAAGATCCAATCGTTTCCCAATTTCTGTAAGAGTAATTCCCCTCCGCTCCTGGGATAGGAGTTCAAGAATATCAAAAATCCTTTCTATAGATTGTACTGTCATATCTTTATAATACTCCTTTAAAGAAAAGGATGCAAATTCTTGTTTGATTAAATTAAAGGGGTAGATCCCGAATGGATTCTCTCAGCTGAGGAATCTTACGGGCTGCCTCTTCCAGGGCGGAACGGCCAGCCATCACAGCAGAATATCCCTTGTTGAACCGTTCTAAAAGACGCTCCGCTGCTTTTCGTATATCTTCCCTTTTCGTTTCCAGGAGAAACTCCCGGTGCTGTTCCCTAAGGGTATCATCAATATTGTACAGAACCCGTTTAAAAGCCACAATACTCTTTCCGCTTGGGGATAGGGGCCGCATATCTTTAGCAACTGTTCCTATTATACCATTCTGGACGGTTCGCACATCCGGTGCCCGAAGAGCTGCTTCTTCCAGGCTCTCGCGAAAAACCTGAAAGGTTGAAGCAATGTTCGGATCCCGATAGGACGAGAAAGAGAAAACTTCTTCCCGGCCGTAGGCACCGCAATGAGCTCCGTACGCTCCTCCCTTCATTCGTATTTGTTCCCAGAGCGCACCGGTAGAAAGAAGATGGGCCAATACCGTTTCATGGGCAAATTCCCGTGCTCCGAAAAGGGAACCGGGAATTGCAGTAGCAGAAAACCCAACAGCAGAAGGCACAGCAAACCCTTCAAACCGTGGAACATGTTCTTCCCGGTACCGCTCTTTTACCGATCTTGTTTTGAATGGAGCCCCATCCGAGGGGGGAAAGAACGATACAAAATTTTCAATTTTGGGAAGGATAGCTGCCCAACGATCCTGCGGGCAGGTGATATTCACATACATCCTGTTTTGACAGAGAAGGGCTGTTTTGATCTGATGTAACCGATTTGCAAGACGTTCTACAGCGACCTTTCCCCGAAGAGAATGCACAAAAAGAAACTGAGAAATCCCTTTCCACAATTCCTCCTTGCGCTCTGCCCGGGAGATTCCCCTCTCTGCCCGGGAAGCAACATACGTGCTTCCATCCGGGATAATTGAAGATTTTAAATCGTTCCGATATTCAAGAAGTAGATCTTCCAGCCGGGACGTATCCTCCAGATCTGGTTCTGATAGAAGGTTCCGTACCAATTCAAGCCCTTCTTCAACCTGCTCCTCCAGGGTCTTTAACCGGAGAAAGAGAAACTGTCGTACGTGCTGTCCCCCTCCTGTCAGCGTTCCTGCTTCCAGGGAAGTACTGAATCCTCCCGTTTTGATCTGCAAGTCGAGAGCAATCCGATCGTACGGTTTCCCTCCAGCCCCAATGCCTGTAAGAACCGCTGTGTACAACGGCAGAAACAGATAAGGGCCTTCCTCCGTACCTTCCAGGTCTATAGCAAAATCGAGGTAGACAATACCATTGGTAAATAAATCATGGGCATACCCTTCCCGGATTCCGGGCAGGGAAAGGGGCACCGCAGGAATTCGATCAAAAATAGGAGGAACTTCTTCTAGAGAGAGAGAAGGAATACGCGCCAGAGCCTCTTCCGGATCGGGCCGTTCCTGGAACTCTCGAAACCTTCGTATATCCTCTTCCAGTGCTTTCCGTTCTGCAGGCGTTAAGGAACCGTACTCTTGTTCCAGCCGATTCCGGATGGCTTCCTGCATTTTCCTTTCCAGATCCGGATCCGGTACTACCACCAGAGTGGTGCGATGAGAATTCTGTATGAAGTACCGTTCGATCAATCCTTCAAAATACCGGGGATCCTTCTGTACGGTTTCTTTTAACACTTCCATCCACTTCTGGAATTCGAGTGTTCGTTCAGGCGGTTCTCCGTGGATCCATCCGCGTAAGGCTCTCCGCATCAGTCTCATTCCAAAAGCAGCGCCGGCCTTTACTTCCCGGTTCCGAAATTCCACTCTGCGGAGGGCTCCCTCGATGAACTCGCGATCAATCCCCTGAGAAACGAGATTCCCCAAAACGGTAAATACCAGCTCTTCGATGGCCTTTTCCTTCTGGGGTGAAGTTCCCCTCAGTCCTACAGAAAAGGCAACCTCCAGCGCTTCTGTCTCCAGCCCGGTGGCAGGCGAAAGGTCCTCCCCCAGACCGGACTCTATTAACGCTTTTTGCAGGGGAGATCCGGCATGCCCCAGCAGAACCTCCGTAAGAACTTCAAAAGATACGACATGAAAAGGATCGGTTACCGTACCTAAAAGCCAATTCAAGGTAACAGATGCCCCTCTTTCTAGAGTTTCCCCTTCACCGGCGGGATACGCTTTTACTACCCTCCGGGGGCTCTGCCATCGGGGCATGGGATGTACGGAAGGTACCGTTAATACCCTCTCTCCCTTGTTCCCTTCGAATCGTGAAAGGAAATTCGTCTCTAAAAAGGCAAGATGGTTCTCCGTGGGAAGGTTCCCAAAGAAAAAGACATAGCAGTTGGAAGGATGATAGTATGTACGGTGGAATTGTACAAATTCTTCATAGGTTAGATCCAGGATAGCCTCTGGTTCACCACCTGAGTCGTGTGCGTAGGGTGAGTCCTCAAAAAGAGAACGGTATGCCCACTCGGCAGCGATGGAATCGTGGCTGGAATAGTTCCCCTTCATCTCGTTGAACACGACTCCAGTTGCTTCTATCCTGCCGTCCTCTCTTATTTCCCTACGATGCCCCTCCTGGAGAAATGCCTCTTTTCTCAGCAGAGGAAAGAATACTGCGTCTCCATACACCTGCATCAGGTTGTAGAAATCTTTTTCTACCTGGCTGCTCCCGGGGTACACGGTTTTGTCTGGAAAGGTTAAAGCGTTGAGGTAAGTATGCATGCTCCCTTTCAGAAGCAGGAGGAACGGGTCTTTCACGGGGAAATTCTGCGACCCACAAAGGACAGAGTGCTCCAGAATATGGGCAACCCCCGTGCTGTCCTTCGGAGGCGTCTTAAAGGCAAAAGCAAAGAGATTATCCTGCTCTTCCGTTTGCAGATGGTATACCTGACAACCGGTTCGTATATGACGAGCCCATATTCCTTTCGCTTGAAACTCTTCTAGAAAGCGGACAGACAGAATTTCAAAACCACTGATCGTTGCGCCAGGTTTCAGTTCAAGCATTATGTGTATCTACTATTCAACGTTTACGGATTCGCTCCCGTAACTCTCTCTTTAGGCCATCGAGAAACGGCTCCAAAGTTTACCACTTTTTTAAACCCGGCCGCTTCCAGGGTTTTCTTAGCTATTCCGGACCGATTTCCACTTCGGCAGTACAGGATGATTAAGGCATCTCTGTCCTGGGTAGGCAACTGGGAATCAATCAAACCGTGAGGGATGTTTATAGCTCCCGGAATATGACCGGAGGCATATTCCTCCGGCGTACGTACGTCCACCAGCAAAAAGGGTTCACTCTTCTTTTCCACCAGCTCTACCAGTTTCTCCGGCTTCCCATAGACTTTTTCCCATTCGGATTTGGCTATATTCTGTCCGAACACCAGGTATCCCCCCAGCAGGAGGAGTATTACTAAACCTATAACAAAAATATTCATATCTACCTCGCTGTAAATATACGTAAGAGATCGTTAGGGATCAATCTATACAGAAAAAAATCCTGCGTTAGGTGAAAGCCCTTCGTAAAATATGGCGAACGAAGTGGAGGGAATTCTTCGAAGCCCTGGGAAGAAAGCTGTGAAAATCTGTATGGGCATTCGCATCAGCCTTATCCGATATGGTTCGAATCAATAAAAAAGGTACCTTGTTCACTGTTGCCACTAACCCTGCACTGGCTCCTTCCATTTCCACCACATCCCCTTTTAACTCATCTACCAGATACCGATGAGAGAGGAGATCCCGGCTGGTAATAAACTGATCTCCCGTAAGAACCCTTCCCCGAACCGTCTTTCCTTCTGCGGGAATGCAGAAGGAAGCAGCCTCGATTAAGTTCCCATCGCAGGGCAATACCCGGTACGGCAAGTATGGAACTTCTCCCCGCTTAAACCCCAGAGCCGTTGCGTCCAGATCGTGCTGGATGCAATCCTCTGCTATTAAGGTGTCCCCAATCTCTACCTTCGAAGAAATTCCTCCGGCCACCCCTGTGAACAGGATTGCTTTTGGAGAGAACTGATCGATGATCTTCTGGGTAACCATTGCGGAAAGAGTTTTTCCTACTCCCGACTTTGCTACCACTACTTCCCTGGATTCCAGAAGCCCCCGGTAAAAGACGAATTCTGTCCACCGTTCCTCGGACTTTCGCTCCAGAGAGCCGACAAACTCTGCGATTTCTCCATCCATTGCACCTAGTATCGCTATCATGATTTCTACTATACTGCAAGAAACGTATTTTGACGAGGTTAAAGAATAGTAATATCCAGAGAGACCCGTGTAAAAAGACCATCGTTTGTACCAGGGTCTTACGGTTTTTCAGGAAAAGCAGGATTTTAGCCCCAATCAGCTGTCCAATTCCCAGAGAAAACTGTGAAGCGCCCTGTACTAAACTGGATTGAAATACTGTTGCATTAAAATAGAAAAGAAAAGGAACTATATAATTTTCACCGAACCCAAACATTACAGCCCAGAGGGATCCGTCCCAGATAGAATTCCACAAAGAGGATCGAACTTTTACATCTGGAATCGAGTTCAGCAGTTTTTTCATCTTGTGTTATCAGCTGGATAGGGATTGAATGCGCCGCATCTCATCCCGAATAAATGCGGCCTGTTCAAACTCTAGATTCTTCGCATGTTCCAGCATCTGAGTTTCCAGAGCCTTTAACAGGGAGGCCCGTTCCCTGGGAATTAAGATATTATAGCTCTTTTCAAGAATTTCAAGGGTGATCCGTTCGGTATTCTTCTTCTCTTCTGCCTTCCGTTTCAGAATATCCACCACCGCTTTGCGGATCGTCTGGGGAGTGATTCCATGAGCCTCATTATAAGCCATCTGGATCCTTCGACGGCGCTCGGTTTCTGAGATCGCCTCTTCCATTGCATCAGATACCCGATCGGCATACATAATAACGGTCCCGTTTACATTCCGGGCAGCCCTCCCTATGGTCTGGATCAGGCTGGTAGCTGAACGGAGAAAACCGATCTTATCTGCATCCAGAATCGCAATGAGGGACACTTCCGGTAAATCCAATCCCTCTCGTAAGAGATTGATCCCTACGAGCACATCGAACTTTCCCGCACGGAGGTCGGTAAGAAGTTCTAC
>JAGODW010000242.1 GCA_017998025.1 Spirochaetales bacterium | reverse complement strand
GATAAATACTGCGCCGAAACCATCTTTTTCCAGGAGTTCCTTCAGCGAACGAGTTCTCCCTACCAGAAAATTGGTAACAATCTTAACACCCATCTTTTCCAGAACTTCTATTTCCCTGCGGACAATCTCTTTGGGAAGTCGAAATTCCGGGATCCCGTAAACCATGACCCCCCCTGGTTTATGGAACGCTTCAAAGATCGTTACTTCGTGTCCTTCCTTGGCCAGGTCTGCCGCTGCCGCAAGCCCTGCCGGCCCGCTTCCGATCACGGCAACTTTCTTTCCTGTTTTTGGTTTCACCGGTGGGACATCGAGAGTCCCCTGGAGTCTCTCCCAATCCGCTGCAAATCGTTCCAGCCGCCCGATTGACACTGCTTTATCAACATCCTTTAAGGATCTCCCTACGGTACAGGTAGCTTGACACTGCACTTCCTGCGGACAAACTCTTCCGCAAATAGCAGGGAACAGGTTGCTCTTTCTTAGAATTGCAAGAGCCTCCGCATACTCTCCTTCAGCGATTTTAGCGATGAATCCCGGGATATCGATCCGAACCGGACAGGAGGGTACACAGGGAGCATTCTTACATTGTAGACAGCGTAAAGATTCTAGATGAGCCTGTTCTTCCGTATACCCAAGGGCAACTTCCTCCATATTGTGTTTTCGAACTTCCGGGTCCTGAGTCGGCATTTCCTGGGGGGGTATGGCGAGCCTTTCTTTCGGTGTTAATTTCTTAGCTGTATCGATCATTTGTTTTCCTTCTTTAACTGCATTTCCAGATGGCACTCTTCATGGGCTTTCTGTTCCACTTCTTTATAGGCCCCTAACCGGAGCATCATGTTGTTAAAGTCCACCAGATGTCCATCAAACTCAGGGCCATCCACACAGACAAACTTCGTTTCCCCTCCTACCATTACCCTGCATCCTCCGCACATTCCCGTACCGTCGATCATGATCGTATTGAGAGAGACAATGGTTTTTATCCCGAAGGGGCGGGTCGTTTCCGCACAGAATTTCATCATAATCGGAGGGCCAATGGCTACCACACAATTCGGCGGATCAGAAGACTCACAGAGTTCCTTTAACGGTTCGGTTACCAACGCCTTTCTTCCGTACGAACCATCATCGGTAACCACAATAAGTTCATCCGCCAATGCCTTCATCTCCTCTTCCATGATGAGGAGATCTTTTGTTCGGGCACCCAGAATCACGACAAGGTAGTTCCCTGCATCCTTCATCCCCTGGGCAATGGGATACATCGGAGCTGCTCCGATTCCTCCCCCCACACAAACGACCTTTCCGAACCGTTCAATATGGGTGGGTCTTCCCAGAGGGCCTAAAATATTCTGAATAAAGTCCCCCTCTTTAAGCTCTGCCAGCTTATGGGTAGATTTCCCAACGGTCTGAAAAATCAGGGTAATCGTACCCTTCACCGGATCCGCATCCGCAATGGTAAGAGGGATTCGTTCCGCATATTCTCCATTTCTCTGTACGATAACAAACTGCCCCGGTTTTCGAGCTTCTGCAATCAACGGGGCTTCTACCACAATTCGGAACACCTCTTCCGATAATTGTTTTTTCGAAAGTATCTTATTCATAGATGAGGAGCATAATAGAATATTTTGAAGATTTTTTCAACCTTTAACCGCACCCGCTGTCATGCCGCTGATCAGCTGGCGCTGAATGAAAAAGAACAACACTACCACCGGAATCGCACTTACCACCCCTCCTGCCGTTAACAATCCCCAGGCGATTTTAAATTCCCCTACCATATTCTGTAGAGCCACAGGAATCGTTCGAACATTCGAACCGGTAAGGATCGCTGCATAGAGAAACTCATTCCAGGCGGTTATGAATATATAGATTCCCGTTGCCGCAATCCCCGGCATGGCAATCGGTATTACGATCCGTACCATCGTTGAAAAACGGTTACATCCGTCAATCTGCGCAGATTCGTCCAATTCTTTCGGTATGTTATTGAAAAAACTTGTCATCATCCAGGTTGAAAAAGGAATCGTAAAGGTGGAATACGCAATGATTAAGGCGAAATGCGTGTCCATCAGACCCAACACACGCATCAGGATAAAGAGGGGAAGGATCAATAGCACAATCGGAAACATGTTAATCACAAGAAATTGTGTCAGTAAGAACGTCCTGCCCCGGAAACGATACCGTGAAAAGGAGTAACTGGCGCTCACGGTAATTCCCAGGCCCAACACCATGGTAGAAAAGGCTACAATTAAACTATCCAGGATATTCCGTCCAAAATCGATACGGTTGAACAACCGGATGTAATTCACCCCTGTAGGCTTTTCTGGAAAATAGCGAAACTCGGAGAGATAGAGATCCTCTTCCGGAGTAAGAGAGGTAATAAACGTCCAGATGTAAGGAGCTATCGCAAAAGCGACAATGAGTAATAAAGGGAGGTGAAGGGTACAGAAGCGCCGAAACCCCTGCTTTCGTTTCATAGGGATCGATCCTCCGTATGAATCACCTTTCTTACGTATCCAGTGATAACAATCGCAATTAGAACCGTTAAAAAGACGGCAAGGGTAGAAGCGTATCCAAAGTCCATCCCTTTGTAGGCTCGTATGTAGGAGTAGAGAGGAAGGGTATGGGTAGAGTATCCGGGTCCTCCACCGGTCATCACATAGATAATGTCGAGAGAATTGGCCACCCAGATTATTCGGAGTAAAAGAGATGTAAAGAGTACGGGCACCAGCATGGGAAGAGTGATCCAGAGAAACTTCTGAACGGCAGAGGCACCGTCCACCTCTGCCGCCTCGTAGAGGGTTTCAGGGATAGCCTGCAAACCGGCCAGGATCATGATGGCAAAAAAGGGAAACCCCTGCCACATAAGGGAGATCATTATTGCATAGAGGGCTGTTTTGTCGTTGGCGAGCCAGGGAAAGTAGGATGACAGCAATCCCATGCGGACCAGGAGATCGTTGATCACCCCATGGTTTCCGTCGTACATCCATCGCCACATGAGGGCAGTTATCACACTCGGTGTTACCCAGGGGATCAAAACGAGAGAACGAGCGATCCCCCTCCAGAAGAACTGCTGATTCAACAAAAGAGCTGTGACAAAGCCCAGTATCAGCTGTAAGGAAACTACCCCGACAATCCAGATGAGGGTATTTTTAAGGGAAATCCAGAATACCGGATCCTGAAGAGCCGCAGCATAGTTCCCCAATCCCACGAACTTTGTTTCCGCTGGTTTCCAGAGGATATACTGCATTGTGCTATAGATGAACGTCCTGATGATCGGGAAAAAAATGATCAATAGAGTCACGATCATTGCAGGAGAAAGTAGTACATAGGGGAACACATCTATCCGTTTCTTTCGCATATCCTGCTACCGTTACTTCTTTCCGAAGAAATGCTCCTCAAAAATCTTCATCATCTGTTCAGAAGTAATCTGCCCAAGGAAAGCACGCTGCATCGTTGTCGGCCACACGCTCTCCACAAATTCAGCTACTTTTGGATGAGCTGGAAGAACCCCTGCAAAGGGGGTGGATTCCACCGATGCCTTCATGAACCGATCTTCCTGCGCTTCCTTAGTTTGACCGTTCGATTTATTGATAGAAATCTGACCGCTGGATTTCTGCCAGATCGCGTTGTTCTCTGCTGTTGCCAGAAATGCGCACCACTTAAATGCTTCATCCTTTACTTTAGAGGCTGCCAGCACTCCATTCTCTTCATCCCCAAAGCTGGTCCAGACCCCTTTTGTTCCCCGGGGAACGGGAGCCGCGGAAATCCGATCACCCAATACCTCTACCAACCCTTTAGCGCTTCCCAGGTGATGGATCGTCATAGCCGTCTTTCCAGACTTCATGTTGGCTATGACTTCGTTGAACCCATCTGTTGGCGTTGTGGGCGGGCTTACTTTGTGTACCCGGAAC
>JAGODW010000241.1 GCA_017998025.1 Spirochaetales bacterium | reverse complement strand
GCTTATTGACCCCTTTCAGCTCCCTCGATAGACGGGCAATTTCCTCCTCGGTTCGAAGCTGAGCCTTAGCCAGTTGGTCGACCCGCTCGGTGAGCTGATCCATACGAATGGTGAGTTGATCTACCCGCTCGGTGAGTTTTTCGAGACGCAGGTCTGTCTGCCGCTGTGCTTCGGCCAGTTGGTCCACCCGCTCGGTGAGTTTTTCGAGACGCAGATCCGTCTGCCGCTGCGCTTCGGCCAGTTGGTCCATCCGCTCGGTGAGCTGATCCATCCGTTGAGTAAGTTCTTCCAGTCGGAGATCGATGGCAGCTAGATGCTTTTCCGATTGTTCCTGGATCTCCACGATCCGTTGTACCGTGGCTTGAAGCTCTGCAAAATCTTTCTTTGTTACGCTTTCCCGTAACTCTTCGTACACGGTTCCGATGGTTTGGGCAATCTTTTCCGCTGCTTCCGGAGTCATGTAGTCTTTCAGTTCTTTGAATAATTTTAAGGTATCCAGCATTTCCATATATCCCTATACGGTAAAAATCAACCGGATGCTTCAAATTGTGATAAACTTTGGGATGTAAAAATATATCTTTTTAATGATACTCTATATAAATAGATAATTCAATGAACATCTATGATGCTCCCTATGGCTAACCAGGAAATGTATTTGTTTGAGTCTACCCTATTGATTTCTCAGGTAGAGACGGCATGGGAGAACACTTTTCCTCTATGAAGAATTCCTTGCTTCTATACTGTCGTAGTTATAAAGTAGGTATATGAAAATCCTGCACTGTGCAGACCTCCATATTTCCCGTAAGGAACAGGAGTATTCCCTCGCTGTGTTGAACGAGATTGTCCGGATCGCCCATAAGGAGAACTGTGGAGGAATTCTTATTTGCGGGGATCTTTTCGATAGCTGGGAAGATCTTCGGATTTTACGGAAGGAAATGAGGAAAGAACTGGAAGGACTCGCTCCAAATTGCAGGGTGATCCTGGTTCCGGGAAATCACGAGATGCTCAGGGCTCCTCAGGAAGGAGGCAGACTCGATACTCTCGATCTGGAACCGATCAAACTTTGTGTACAGACTCCGTTTTCTCTGATCCCCCTTTCAGATGAAATTGAAATATTAGCAGTTCCGTTTTCCCGGGAAACGTTAGATTTTCAGAACTGGATGATTGCTCCGAAAAAGGCGAAGTACCGGATTCTTGCTGCTCATGGAACCGTACCGGGATTGATCTATGCAGGACCGGAAGCGGAGGATGAAGAGGGAGGAATCCTGGATCCTGAACTGGTAAGGTATGTAGAGGCAGATTATGCTGCCCTCGGACATATCCATGGGGCGCTGGAAAGCACGGCAGGATCAGTTCCGATGGTGTACCCGGGATCAGCTCGAGTCTGGAGGGAAGGAGAGGAAGGCCCCCGAAGTATTGTTCTTATAGAGGCAGGGGAAAAACTATCCTATCAAAAAAGAATTGTGCAGGATGCAGGAGTTTTCCGGCGGGTAGAAGTAGATGTAACTCTGGACGGCTCCTGGGAAACGGTTAAATTCCTGGATCAACTACGGAACGATGTAGGGCAGGCCGACTGGATCCAGCTGGAACTGGTAGGGATTGTGGAAGATGAGAAAAAGGTGATGGAACGAGTTGAGTCGGTGGTAAGGGAGTTGAAAGGTTTCTGCCGGAAGGTCACGATCGACCGGACGCGGCTGGAAGGGATAGAAGGGCTTTCCGTCCATCCGTTAGCGCAAAAATTCCTTGCAAAATGGAAGGAGCAGTATCGGGAAGCAGGGAAAGAGGAACAAGAGATACTGAGGTATGCCCGAATTCAGGGCTTGCGGACGATCAATGAATTGAAGAGGGGAAAAAAATGATCAAGCGGATCCTCCTTGAATCGTTCGGTAAGTTTGAGAATAAAGAAATACCCTGCAGTTCTGTTACGCTAATATATGGAGCGAATGAGTCCGGTAAAACCACGGTATTCGATGCCATTCTGGAAGGAGTATGCAGCCCCAAAGGAAATACCGAGACAGGGAAACGGCAACGGGAACGATACGGAGATTCCCGGAAGGTCAGCTTAGAGTTTGAAGGCTCTCCTATAAGAATGCAGCCTGCAGATTTTTTAAATCTGTTTGCTGTCCGGGCCGGAGATCTGGATCTGGAGGTTGCAAACAATTCCGAATGGATCTCGCGAATAAAGGCAGAGCTATTTAGTGGCGGGATTGATCCTCAGGTTGTAGCGGATAGGTTAGACTATCAGCTTACCAGTCGAGCAAAGGGTACCCTGTTTTCTGAAGTGCAGGAATTGCGGACAAAGAAACAGGAACTGGAGAACGAGCTGAAACACCTCCAGGCTGAACGGGGGTCGGCTCTGGAAGAAGAAAAACGTGCAGGAGAGGAAGAAAAGCAATTAATACAATTGAAGACAACGCTGGAACAAATTTGTTCCCGTGAACATCAATTTGAAGAAAGCCTGAAGCAGCAGGAACTTAACAGAGCTTTGAAGGATCTGGAGCAGGTACAGGGGCATCTGGAGGAAATGCGAAGAGTAGGGGAGGAACTGGACCGGATGTTCGGCTACTCGGAGGAACAGTACAAGTTACTCCTTACTCAAGAAAGCAGCCTTCGGGAACGGGAGAATAAGATCATACAGGCAAGGACAGAGAAGGAACATCTTTCCCGTTCCCTCCGGGAACGAGAGGATGAAATAGAAAAGCTGGAAGGAGAAGAAAGAAACTTACAGCAACTGCATGCCACTGGAAACTCTCTTCGGTTCCCCCTTCAGGATCGGTCTGCTTTTGTAGAAAAGAAAAAAAGATGGATTGTTCGACCGGGAATCCTGGTGGCTGCGGGAGCTTCCATTATTTTAGGAATGGTTCTATTTCTGGTACTTCCCCGGGATCTATCGGTACTGGGACTTGCGGCGGGTATTCTTTTAGCCGGAGTTCTGGGAATTGCCGGCATCCGCAGGGAGACGGTGGAGGATACCTCTCGCTTTCAAAAAGCAGTGGAGAATGTTGCAAGGGAATGGGTACGAGCAGGGGGAGATCCTCTTAAGGAATCGACCTGGGAAGGGCTGGTAGCGGCTGTAGAGAGGGTAGAAGAACGGCTCCAGAATACACAGAAACGGCTGGAAGAAATCCGCAGGGAAAGTGCAGATGCAAAGAAACGACTAGTAGAAAAGGATGTAGAAATAGAGAGGCACCAGCAAGAATCGGATCGGGAGAAGCACGAGCTGCAGCTTGCCCTGGAAAAAGCAGAGGTTCGAGAAGTTTCTAAGTACCTTGCACAGCTGGAACGAAAGAAGCAGAAACAGGCCCGCCAGAAGGAGCTGGAACAAGCCCTCCATAAGGCCGAAGTACAATACGGGCAGTCTACACGGGATGCGCTATCTGCCTATGTGTCTGCAGAATGGAGGCGGCTCCAGAGCATGATAACGGAAAGCGAATTGCCAGAAAAGGATGTTCGGGTGCTGGAGAACAATCTCCGGGAAGTTAAGAAACAGCGGACAGAACTGGAGCAAAAGGAACGTACTCTGTTAGAGTCGGTTCACAGGAAAAAAGGAGAAGTTTCCGGCGCGTTCAGGGGGCTTCCGGAAAAAATTGTGGTAACCGAGAGACAACTGGCCGCTGTGAAGCTTCAGTTGGCAGAGAAAGAGCGGGTTCTAAAGGGAGCTGAAGCAGCCCGGGATATCTTCCGTACCCTGTCGACGGATGCAGATACCCTTCTACAGTCCCTTTCCGAAGAGATTAGTAGAGAATTTTCACGCATAACCACACCCCTTAAGGGAAAAGCAACCTCTCGCAAGGTGAACATGCCTGTGTTCTCTATTAAAGAAACGGAGATAACGGATGCGCAGGGTACGTCCTGGAAAGAGGGAGGTCAGTACCTTTCTACAGGAACGCGGGATGCTTTTTTTCTGGCTG
>JAGODW010000240.1 GCA_017998025.1 Spirochaetales bacterium | reverse complement strand
CTGACACACTTTCGAATGGGACATTTTGAATACCTTTTCGTAGGTATAAAAACAGAGGATTACTCGCTTTTTCTCCCTCTCCTCCATAGCTATTTGCAGCCCAAAGTAAAAGGAAGATTAGATCTTAGCCCTAAAGATGCTATAAATACAATAATCGAAGTAGCATTAAAAGAAGAGAAAAAAATAGAAACAGAGGAAGATAATGCTCTCTTAGAACGCCTCCTGACAACCCTGGAGAGGGGAGGATTAGCTGTTAAAGGAATAAATGAGGTTTTACGATCTATACCTCTTGGAGCTTGTCAGGTGCTGGTAGTAGATGAAGAGTATCGAGTCTCCGGATACGTTTGTGAAGATTGTGCCTACTTAGCCGTAGAGGAAGGTTCATGCCCGTTCTGTAAAAAAGAGACTCTTCCCGTAGAAGATGTGATAGAAGAAGCTATGGAGGAAGTTCTCCTACAAAGAGGAGAAATTAAATATATCACTACCCAGGCTCCTCGACTAACGGAAATCTTCCGTATAGGAGCTTTTTTACGATACAAGATTTAGGACAATAGAAACGGGGTGGACGGATCATCAGCAAAAAACATGGTTTTATTTTTTTACTTATATAGATTCTCGTTCAGAGAAGGATCTTCCTCTCTTAAAAGCTTCTTGATCCGCGAAAAGTGATTCTGATGACGTACTATAGCCTTTTCGATATTGCTGCTGCAGATTACCTCTAACATTTGACGATGGTCGCGGTAAACATCCATCAAGTCGTTCATCGACTGATAGGTCTTTCGAATTTCCTCATGCATGAATGCATGAAGAGTTTGGTAAATAGCAAAAAAGAGATTATTGTCTCCCGCTTTAATGATCTCAGCATGAAAATTATAATCTGCCTGGATAAGCTGTTCAATGGATGAGGTTTCTACTGCGGTTTTCATTGCTTCCGTTTCTGCAGAAAGTCGATCCATTACTTCTTTCATCCACTGTTTGTCCGCAGTACAGCGTCGAATGAAATGGTCAAAAGATCTTTCCTCAATAACTTCTCGTAATTCAATGATTTCCCACATATCATCATTGCCTAGTAGAATACACCAGGCAATCGCCTCAGAAGAGATGTGAGACCGATCACAAAGGAAGGTGCCTTTCGGTACCCGGGATTCGAGAATCCCCAGGTGTTGGAATATCTTTATCGCTTCTCGGATTGAGGATCGTCCGATGCCGAATCGATCCGCCAGTTCCTGTTCTGTAGGGATTCTGTCCCCTACTTTATAAATACCGGAAGCGATCAGGCTCTTGATCCGTTCCATCGCCTGCGTTACAACGGTTTTTTGCTGAATTCTTTCATCCTGTTCTATAGTTGCTTTTAGTATTTCCATCTGACTCTATCCACTATAATCCGTATCCAACTTAGAAACAAGGTATCGACATTTTCCTGTTTTAAAATTTTAAAAGAGCTGATTTCATTGTTTCGGATCTAATAGAATTTTAAGTCCCTGTTTCTTTTCAAACCGGTCGAAGGCTTCTTGCCACTGAGTAAGAGGCAACTTGTCTGAGATTACCGCTTTCAAATTGATCTTCCCTTGATCCATGATTTTTATTGTCCGCTTCCATGCGGTCCAGCGCTGCGCGAGGGATCCCTTAACATTCAATTCTTTGTATGCAATCTTCTCAAAGTCCAGCATGATAGGTTTCCCAAATAATCCCACCTGGGTATATTTCCCTTGTTTCCGTACAAGCTCTATGCCTAATGCAGCCGCAGGAGCCGCTCCAGCACACTCGAAAACAATGTCAGCCCCATACCCCTCAGTAATCTTGAGGATCTTTTCTACTGGGTTTTCCTTTTCCAGGTTTAGAACAGCGTCAACACCTAATTCTTCTGCCTTTTGGAGACGTTTTACATCCGCCGAAGTACCCACCATTACAACAAACGCTCCTTCTGCTTTGGCTAATTGTGCCGTAAGCATCCCTATCGCACCCGGTCCCGTGACAACTACAATGTCACCAACTTCCACTCCTGTCAATTCATGCACTGCATGCACACAGCAGGCCAGGGGTTCCGTAAGGGCCCCTTCATCGAAACTAATGGAATCAGGCAGTTTATGGAGTCGTATTGCATCCACTACCACATATTCTGCAAAGACACCATTCACCCAGTATCCCATTACTTTACGTTCCGGACATAGGTTGTACGCACCGGTACGACAGTATCTGCATGTACCACAGACAATTGCTGAAGGTTCTGCTGTAACACGGTCTCCCGTTTTCCAATTCTGTACTTCCTTCCCGGTCTCTACAATAACTCCAGAGAATTCATGCCCGATAATCATAGGTGGGCGCATTGAGAAATGGATATCCCAGTGATAGATATGGAGATCGGAACCGCAGATGCCGGCTGCTTTAACTTCAATAAGTACCTGGTTTGGGCCTGGTTCCGGGACAGGAATATTCCGGATTTCCATGTTTCTATCTCCAGGCGCTGTTTTAAAAAGTCCTTGCATTGATGCTTTCATACTTTCTCCTGATAAAGTCGTTTTATTATCATATTATATGATCATATAAATTTATAGTCAATCAATAATTGGCTCAATAGCTTACAGTATGACGATCCGTCATCATTCAGTATTGCAGATAAAAAATCTTTATTGACAAAAAAATCTTATTATCATATAATACGACTATTACAAATTAACCTCATAAGGGCGGGAGGCTACAGTGAATAGAGAGACCTGGAAAGGACCCTTGCATAAAATGGCGGCTACTACACCTACGGAATTCTGGAATGATTCCTGTGCAGTAAATGAACTATCCTATGCGATTGAGCATGGTGCTGTGGGAGGTACAAGCAATCCTGTCATTGTGGGCCAGGTGCTAAAAAAGGAGTTTGATACCTGGAAACCCCGGATCAAGGAACTAATCAAGGATAATTCAGAAGCAACGGAAGAGTTTATAGCCTGGAAAATCATTGAAGAAATGACAACAAAGGCATCCAGACTACTTAAACCGATTTTTGAACAAAGTAAGGGTAAAAAAGGCCGATTATCCATCCAGACAAATCCCAAATATTACAGGGATCCCAAAGCTATTATAGAGCAAGCTCTTCACTTTAATTCATTGTACCCAAACAACAATGTCAAAATCCCCGTAACAAAAGCAGGCATAGCTGCTATCGAAGAAGCTACCTTTCAAGGTGTCAGTGTGAATGCAACGGTATCTTTTACCGTACCTCAGAGTATCGCTGTAGCTGAAGCGGTGGAGCGTGGCCTTAAGAGAAGAGAGAAGGCAGGCAAGGACATATCAACTATGAGTCCGATCTGTACCTTGATGGTAGGCCGTTTAGACGATTGGATTAAGAAGGTTGCGGAAAAGAAAGGCATTATTACCGATCCGGGTTATCTGGAATGGCCAGGAGTAGCGGCATTAAAAAAAACGTATGGAATTTTCCGTTCCAGGGGATATCGGATACGGTTATTAGCGGCTGCGTTCCGCAATCATATGCATTGGTCACAGTTCATTGGAGGAGACCTATCCATGACGATTCCGTACGAGTGGCAATTAAAGTTCAACAATTCAGATGTGGAAGTGAAAGATCGAATCAATGATCCCCTAGATCCCAAGATACTGGACGAACTGAACCGGAAATTTCCTGAATTCCGTAAAGCGTATGACGAGAAAGGTCTGGCAGTGGAAGAGTTCGACGACTATGGAGCTGTCCGGCGGACTCTTCGATCTTTTATAAGCGGATATGAAGACCTGCTAAAGATGGTGCGGGACGTTATGCTCCCGGATCCCGATATCAAAGGAGAATAATAAAACAGGATATGATCACAAGAACACTAAAAAATTATGTCCACTGACAGTGGGTCGATCCTGTGGGAGCGACCTATATCGACGTAGAGAATCCCAGCACCGGAGAAGTAATTGCTCAGGTG
>JAGODW010000239.1 GCA_017998025.1 Spirochaetales bacterium | reverse complement strand
CAGAAAATCCAGAGGAGCTGGTAAGAAAAGCCCGAAGCGAAGGGTTCGGAGAGGAGGTAAAGCTTCGGATCCTCCTGGGAACCTACGTGCTCCGTTCTGGATTCCAGGATCAATACTACCAGAGGGCCCAGAGGATCCGAACAGCGATCCGGAGGGATTTCGACCAGGCATTTCAGAAGGCAGACGTCATTCTGTTTCCTGTGTTCCCCACCCAGGCATTTAAGCGAGGGGGAGATGGATTAGATGCGTTTCAGCAGAAGGTGGCGGACCGATTTACAACGGCAGCAAATCTGGCGGGGATACCTGCCCTGAGTTTCCCTGCGGCTGTAGAGAATGGGCTGCCCGTAGGGATGCAGCTAATGGCCCCTCCGTTCGGAGAGGATCTCTTGTTTCAGGTAGCACGGAAATTTGCCGATGTGTTTTCTCCGCCGCAGGCTCCGCACTATATTTCTCTATGGAGTTGAACCGTGTATCAATCGTTCATCGGATTAGAAATCCATATTCAGCTATTGACGAAAAGTAAAGTCTTCTGTTCCTGTCCTGTTCGGTTCGGGGATGAACCGAATACGAATATTTGCCCGATCTGTATGGGGTATCCGGGAGTTCTTCCCTCCCTGAACCGGGAAGCGATCAAGTTCGGGTATGTAGTAGCCCGGGTGTTGAACTGCACCTTAAGCCCGGAGACGGTTTTTGAACGGAAAAATTACTTCTATCCTGATATGCCCAAAAACTATCAGATCTCTCAGTTTGCCCATCCGATAGGTAGAAACGGGTATCTTGATATCGAATTCCAGAAGAAGAAAAAGCGGATTCGGATACACGAGGTTCACCTGGAGGAGGATGCGGGGAAATTGATACATACCGGTGATATGTCCTTCCTGGACTACAACCGGGCTGGAACCCCTTTGCTGGAAATTGTTACAGAACCGGATATGGAGATAGGAGAAGAGGCGGAAATTCTTCTCCAGAACTTTCGGCGAATGGTGCAGTATCTGGGGGTATGCGACGGGAACATGGAGGAAGGTTCTCTCCGGTGCGATGCAAACGTATCGGTGAATCTGCAGGGGCAGGGATTAGGAAGGAAGGTGGAGATTAAAAACCTTAACTCTTCCCGGTTTGTTCGGCTGGCCCTGAATTATGAGATAGCCCGGCAGCAAGAGGTCTTAAGCGGAGGTGGAACGATCCTCCAGGAAACCCGGCTCTGGAATGAGAACCGGGATATCACGGAAGGAATGCGCACCAAGGAAAGCGCCCACGACTATAGGTATTTCCCTGAACCGGATCTTCCCCCATTCCGGCCTGGTAAAACTTTTATGGAAGAGGTGGAGAACTCCCTCATAGAGCTTCCCGATAGGAGAAAAGTCCGCTTTCTGGAACAGTATGCTCTTTCTGAGACTCTGGTAGAGTTTCTCATTGCAGAAAAAAGCACGGCAGATTACTTTGAACAGGCGGTAGGACTGGGTGCAGAACCGGTGGCAGCCGCTACCTGGCTCTCTTCAGACGTGCAAAAGATTCTGAACCGGAACGGAAGTTCCCTCCCGGGCAGTCCTCTTACCCCGGAACGGTTTGCAGAATTGATGATTCTCCTCAAAGAAGGTCGCATTCACGGAAAGCTGGCCAAGCAGGTCCTGGAAGCAGTCTTTCAAGAGGATAAGAGTCCGGAAGAGATTCTAAAAGAACGGAACTGGGAACAGATAACTGACCCGAAAACCATTGGGAAGGTAATAGAGACAGTAATTGGGAAACATAAGCAAGTGGTAGAGGCAATTCAGGGAGGGGATCTGAAGCCGTGGGGATTTCTGGTAGGACAGATCATGAAGGAAACGTCCGGCAGGGCCGATCCTCAGGTGGTTCAAACCCTGTTGAAAGAATATCTTTCCCTGAAACAACAGGAAAGTGGAGGGAGGTAACGTGCGGGTACTGATACGAGAGTTGAGGAAGCACATTGATAAGGAAATAACAATAAAAGGCTGGGTTCATCGAATTCGGGAACTGGGAGGGATTTCTTTTGTCCTGCTCCGGGACCGTTCCGGGATGGTACAGCTCGTGTATGAAGGAAAAGTGGGATTCACCCAGGAGTCTGTTCTATCTGTTCAGGGCACGGTAAAAGCGAACGAAAAGGCCCCTGGAGGATTAGAAATCCATACGGCACAGACCGATGTACTTTCTCTTGCCAACCCGGACCTGCCGATCCCGGTAAACCAGGACCCGGAAAAACTATCCCTGGAAGCCCTCCTGGATAACCGGATGATCTCGATTCGAATCCCGAAAATTCGGAGCATTTTTCGGGTACAATCTACAATCCTGAAAGGATTTGCCGAATACCTCCGGGAACAGGAATTTACCGAAATTAAAACGAGCAAGTTGATCGGTTCCGGGACCGAAGGAGGCACCGGACTGTTTACCGTGGAGTATTTCGATACAAAGGTGTACCTGGCACAATCTCCCCAGTTTTACAAGCAAGCGATGATCTCTTCCGGTCTGGAACGGGTATTTGAAATCGGACATGCGTACCGGGCGGAAAAACACGATACACCCCGGCACCTGAATGAGTATGTATCTCTCGATGTAGAGATGGCGTTCATCGAAACCGAGCATGACCTGATGGATCTGGAGCAGGGTATCCTGAAGCACGTGTTTCATTGTGTGTTGGAAGAAAACCAGGAGGATCTAGAACTCTACAAGGCTACTGTGCCTACGGATGAGGAGGTAGACCGGATACCCCGTATTTCTTACGATGAAGCAAAAGAAATCATCTCCCGGGAAGGGGGAAAGAAAGTATTTGACATTAATCCTGAAGGAGAACGGATCCTCTGCGACTGGGCTTTTCGGGAACATGGGGTAGATGCGGCATTTGTCAATGCGTTTCCCCGAAAGAAACGGCCCTTCTATGCCTTCCCGGACGGGCAGAAAACTATGAGCTTTGATCTCCTGTTTCGGGGGCTGGAGATCACTACCGGGGGAAGGCGTATCAACGATTATACAATGCTTTTAGAGGCCCTTCCGAAGTTTGGTTTAACTCCTGAAGGGCTGGGAGCCTATGTGGATATTTTCAAGTATGGATGTCCTCCCCATGGGGGATTCGCTGTAGGATTGGAGCGTCTTACGCAGAAAATACTGGGTCTTCAGAACGTAAAGGAAGCATCCATTTTTCCCCGGGACCGGAAGCGAGTAACTCCCTGATGAGGGAAGGGGAAATACAACTATAGGGGGCAGGCCCATGAAAGGGGCCAACCGTTCCCGGACGGTTTATGCGGTTAAGAAAGTTTTGGGGGGCATAATCATCCTCCTTGTAGTGGGGTGCGCAGGATTACCATACCGGGCGTATACACCGTACAGCCCTGAAAGGGGAGATCCTCAGGCACAACAGGAGGCTGTTCATTCTGCCATACAGCGCATGAGCCTCCGCGATCGGATTGCACAGCGGTTCATTCTATACATTCCCCGGGAAATGCTTCCTTCAGAAGTAGAAGCGTATATGGGGAAACTCCGGCCAGCCGGTGTAATCCTCTATCGATGGAACTATGAATCGCTGGAGGATCTGGTTCAATTGACAGAAGCGATCAGGCGTGGATACCCGGAAACCTTTCCCCGCCCCTTCATCTGTGCTGATCAGGAAGGGGGGAGGGTGCAGGCATTCCGATTCAAGGAATTCGCACAAATGCCCAGCCCCTTCCATCTGGGCACCTATCGGGATACGGAACTGGTCCGATCCGCAGCCTACATCACAGCCGTACAAATGCGGGAAGCCGGATGTACGATGAACCTGGCCCCGGTCTTAGATCTGGTAGAGAGAGGGGATACTTCCATCATCGGAGATCGTTCTTTTGGGCCGGACCCGGAATGGGTAGCGAAACTAACAGAAGCGTACCTGGAAGGAATGAAACAGGGGGGAATTATTCCGGTGGTTAAACATTTCCCGGGC
>JAGODW010000238.1 GCA_017998025.1 Spirochaetales bacterium | reverse complement strand
GAGGAAAATACAGGAAGTAAGGCCGAACATCATGGATATAATGAAAAACGGAGAAGTGGGGCTGATCATTAATACGCCGGCCGGGAAACAGAGCGAGACGGATGATTCGTTTATTCGAAAGAATGCCATTAAATACCGGATCCCCTACATCACAACAACCGCCGCAGCCCTCGCAGCAGCCATCGGAATTGCCGTACGAAGAGAAGGGAACTACACGGTCAAATCCTTACAGGAATATCATCAGGCTGTATTGTAGTAAAAATTAATAAAAGGAATCATCTGTGTGTATAAGCATAGTGGATAGACCTACCCAGTTTCATTGATTAGTTTCTTAGCTATACTTCGTATCAAATTTAGATTTTCATCATGCTGCAATTCTTTCCTGTAAATGAATCCAGAGTTAAATACTTCAAAATCTAGATTATGATGTTTGAGCTCCTGAATGCCATAGGCTTTTAAACTCTTTCCTACTTGATGAGGTAAAATGATTAGATATTCAGATTTCTGCAATATTTGCAGAATGATGTAAAAACTGTCGTTGTCATGGATGGGTTTTATTTCGATATTATGTTTAAGCAACGCCGGTATCTCGTATCCTGAAAGGTCTTCTTTAGAACCCAGGATCAACCAGGGGAATTTTAATAATTCCTGAGGAGGAATACAGTTTTTTATAGCAGCAGTTTTTAATAAATAATGCTCTTTATAGGCAAAAATCGCATGGTGTGTTTGTAAAAGAGGCTCACCGATGAGCCTGGCGTCTAGATCCTGAGGAATTCTGCCTATAAAGAGGTCGCATTCACCACTACACAATGCTTCAATCATTTCCTCCGTAGAACCTGATTTTCCTGTTATGATGAGTTTATCACCTACCATCTTTTCTATAGAAATTAGAATTTTCGCTGCATAGAGTATTTGCCACAGCATTCCGTATGCTAATGTAAAATGTTTTGGTTTACAGGACCTGGCTTTTGTCATATTGGAATACAGTAATTCCATTTCATTCTGAATATTTTTTGCATGTGTGTAGAGTATTTTGCCTAAATCAGTAAGGGAGCATCCATGAGTGGACCGCTCAATAAGCTGCCCTCCGAATTCTGATTCCAGTTTTTTAATGTTTTTCGTTATTGCAGGCTGACTGATATGAACTATATCCGCGGCTTTGGTGTAACTGCCGGATTCAGCCACTGCGATAAATTGCTGCAATAAATACAACATTGCTATAACTCCAGGTTATAGGAAGTAATAACAAAGTTATTGGACAGATTATAATATCGCTTTTACAATCTTTTCAAGAGATGCAGCACAGATGTCTATCACCCGATAGAACGGTATATAACTATTTATAGGGAGGTTAAGAAATGAAAAAGGGACTTTTTGTACTTGTGTTTTTCCTTTTAGCCGTTTTCTTTGTTTCTGCGGCTGGTCAGAAAGATAGCAAGGTACTAAAAATCGGTACAATGCCCAACAACCTGGGTGCGCCTGCGGTATATGCGCAAGAACAAGGCTTGTTTGCTAAAGCCGGACTTGATGTGGATGTAATTATTTTCCCGTCGGGAGCTCCTATAAACGAAGCATTGTCTGCAAAGCAGATCGACGGGGCTTTGACTGGTCTTGCGGGGGTGTATGCGCTGGCATCAGGTGAGTGCAAATGGCTGGGAGATATTGATGTATCCATGTCTGGATTGAGCGTTTATGTGCGGCCTGATAGTCCTGTATTAAAGCATAAAGGTTTAATTCCAGGCAAGCCGAATGTGTATGGCAATGCAGAAACAATAAAAGGATTGACCTTCCTGGGGCCTCTTGGAACTTCAGCACAGTTCAATGCTATAAGCTGGGCACAGTGTTTTGGACTGTCAAGCAACGATATCAAGATGCTGCACATGGAATTTGGCCCTGCTCTTCAGGCATTCATAGCAGGTGAGGGTGATGCACTGCCAACAAGTCCCCCGTTCCATTATCAAGCGGAGGAAAAAGGTGCTATTTCAGTAGCTCCTCTCACGGAAGTATCAGGGATGGAGCTTTGTAACGGGATAGTATTCCGAAATGAAATTGTGGAATCGCGGCGCCTGGAAGTAAAGAAATTCCTGGAGGTAATTTATTCCGTGATTGATTTATTTGCCTCCAACGATAATCTGTACGCAGAGTTTGCATTTGATTTCTACAATAAACATGGACGGAAATATACCCGGGAGATGGTTCAGAGGGAAATCGTAGAAAGAGATTTTACAGGGAAAAAATTTATGTCCAGACCGGAATATAGGTTTGGACCTACAATGATCGGTATGGGCAATTTCTATGTGAACGATGGGAAGATTGCTAAAGAAGATTTCCCGAACATTATTAAAAGCATGGACCCTTCATTCCTGGAAGAAATCTATGGAATTAAGATAAAGATTTTCGGTGAATAAGTGATCCTGGATAGTACGGTTGTTTACCAAAGAGAGTGGTTTAAAAGGAATTTGACAGAGGATTATTATGAAAAAGGGTATGAAAAATCTGTTGTTATCTACAGGATCCCTTACAGTTTTTCTCCTGGTCTGGTGGATTTGTACGGACATCCTGGAAATTGTATCTCCTAGAACTCTACCCAGCCCCCTAAAGGTGTTCACGACTTTTATCGATAAGTTGACGAACAAAAATCCCGATGGAGGCACATTGATCATGCATACTCTGTCAAGTTTGAGGATTGCTCTTCTGGGATATGGAATGGGGATCTTTTTTGGCATACCTCTTGGAATTCTTATGGCTTGGTATTCTATCGTAGATTTGTTTGTAAGGCCGCTTTTTGATCTTCTTAAACCGATTCCGGGAGTAGCCTGGGTTCCTCTGATGATCATCCTCTTCGGAATTGGTCTCCTGTCGAAAGCTACAGTTATTTTTATTTCAGCTATCGTACCCTGTGTTCTAAATGCATATACAGGTATAAAACAAACTAAAGATGTTCATATTTGGGTAGCAAAAACCCTAGGGGCCACCAATACGCAGATGCTGTTCAAGATAGCTATTCCGACTTCTCTGCCGTATATCATGACAGGAATGCGTGTCGCACTCGGGCAGGCATGGGTTACTATTGTTGCAGCCGAACTATTGGCCTCAACAATCGGACTCGGTTTTATGATTCAGCAGAGTCGCGGGATGTATAGACCCGATATTATCATTGTAGGAATGCTTACAATTGGATTTCTAGGATCGTTTCTTACGTATCTGTTGGGCCTCCTTGAAAAAGCAGTCGTCAAAGGGTGGCATACATGATTGTAAACAAACGAGTACAAAGTTCCGCGGCTGCAGCTGTTTCAATATTCATGTTTCTATTAATCTGGCATCTGGCAACGAGGTTTTCTGAGCTAGGTAATATTCTACCATCCCCAATTGAAGTTTTAACAGCTTTTTTTGTAGGTTTTGTAGTGCCGGTCGGTACACATACAATGTTTGTTCATATAGTATGGAGCTTATCACGGGTTATCCCATTCTATATTTTAGGTTCTGCTGTTGGGATTGTTCTTGGTATTACAATGGGCTGGTACCCCAAGGCAGAAGCAGTATTCCGGCCTATCTTTGAAATCATACGACCGATACCGCCTTTAGCATGGATCCCCATATCGATAGTTTGGTTCGGCATTGGCGAGGGTTCTAAGTGGTTTCTAATCTTCCTGGCGGCATTCATTACCGTTACCATGAATGTATATACGGGTGCTAAAGTTGTAGACCCTGTCATTGTAAGATGTGCCAGGATGTTAGGCGCGAATGAACGACAAATATTTACTACCATTGTCCTACCATCATCCGTTCCTTTTATCTTTGCAGGATTACAGGTCGGTCTATCTTCTAGCTGGGCGACAGTTGTAGCGGCAGAGATGATCCGCTCTTCAGAAGGAGTGGGTTGGATAATTATAAGTAGTCTCGATGTAAATGACACAGTGCAAACAC
>JAGODW010000237.1 GCA_017998025.1 Spirochaetales bacterium | reverse complement strand
GTATCCAGGATATCTGCCGAAGTTGCTCCGGCATGTACGAGACTCCGCAGTTCAGGGGGAATATACCGTTTTATTACATTCACCAGAGCACGGATATTATGCTGCGTTTTTTCCTCTTCCTCGTACACCTCTTCCGGAGGTACCCTCGTTTCAAGGGTGGAGATAACTTCTTCCCATTCCGGGGAGAGAGTTCCTCTTCGAGATAGATGCGCTTTAAGAAGGGCAGCCTCTACCCGTACGAGGTAGCGAACCGATGCTTCCTCACTAAGGAAATTCCCCAGCGCATCAAACATTTCCCGATTGGCAAGATAGTATCGATGATCCAGAGGTGAAAGATTTTTGTAAATATTTCTTTGAAGAGATTCCATACACCATTCTGTCAAAAAAAACTGTTTTTGTCAAAGCAGTATGGATTCTTAGAGGGTATTCAGTTTATAGTATCGTATGATTCTGCGAACCTCCTTTAACCTAATCATTGGCTGCCTTCTTTTTAGCGGATTTCTGGTAAGCTGCGGATCCGGGGTACAGGATACTCAGGAGACTACTACTCCTGTATTCCCTAAAAACTCTGCATCTTCCCCCACAAACCCGTCTCTTTCTCAGGAAGTCTCCGGGAACGAGGATGCCTTACAAACAAAAATTCTCGTCCCCCTCCATCCAGAGGATTATGTTATTCAGGTATTGGATGTGAATTTAGATATCGATCAATTAGAAGAGCAGATCATCGTTTTAAAAAAGAAAAACGATCCTCAGGATCAAATCCAGATACTCGTGGTAGATTTCGAGACGGTGCGGAACACGTACGTGCCGGTTTGGATCGGTACGACGTTAGCAACAAATAGCAAAACATTTACCCTCTATACCGAGGACATTCTGGGAGATCATGTGCCGGAGATCCTCTGTTTTGGACGAAATAATAAAGGGGAACAAACTCTTGATATTTTTAAAAAAACTCTTCCTCCTCAGGGGCTAGGTCTATACTATTCGCCGATTTTTTCTCTTGCTTCGGCAGGCTCCATTGAAGTGCAGGAAGTACCCCGGTCTGAGGCGTACCGTCTTCTTCAGAAGAATGATCCCAGCTTTTCTATCCATGTCTATACTCCGGATCCCGAGTCAAACAACATCATGGACTTAATCAAATCTATCTACTACTGGAATCAGAATACTCAACAATACACCCTGGGCGGACAGGAGAAGGTCCCGGGCCAGATTCAGGCAGAAAAACAACTGGCAGAGCTGTTTGCCCGGGATGCAGAAGGATTCGAGCAGTTTCTGGCAGGTCCCTGGTACCGGGTTACATCCGAAAAGAAAGAATCCTCCTCTACCCTTCAACGGGATATGGTTCTCTTCGATCCCGCCTCCCGTCAGATTGTTTTTTACAACGGAGAAATGCAGGAGGTCCTTGTTTGGCAGAGTTCGTACCGTACGATCTATCGGGGACTCTACATCAACTCATTCAATGAGGCGATCCCCAGTATTCAAAAACAAATCTCCATTTCTGTGGTAGGAATGGATACTATCGAACTACAGGTACGAAGCATAGATGACACCTGGGGAAGCACCTATAAAAAACTGAGTAAGGAACTTCAGAATCTGCAGATAACATCCCGATCACCTTCGATTACCCTTTCTCCTTTTCATCTTAAGGGATTGTACAAGAATGAAGGAGGAACAGAAATATTCTTTGATTCCCCGTCCTTCACCCTTCGGGAAAAGGATCATGAGCTTACCGGTGGATATGCGATCTATACAATTAGTGGAAACACAATTATGCAATTAAAAGTATTGAAGTCGAACGGATTGGTAGAATCGGTCCGTACCTATAAAGCAGATTTTACCGAAGAAAAGAAGGGTACCCAGGTAGTACGAACCCTTGTTCTGTATCCGGCCCAGATCGGCATTTCGAAAGTTGAGGTGCAGTCCACGGAAAGCCTTCGATTTCATCAAATTGAAGAATCCAGTGAATAACTAATCTGCCCCTTCCCCTGTTTCAAAGAGGAAAAACCCTTCAAATCCCCGTTCTTTCAGCTGTACCAGTACTGTTTGAGGATCGGTATGGAGAGGTACAATAGTGCGAAATATAGTAGTGCCATCTTTCTTTTTTCCTGGTTTTACTACCGCAGGAAATCCAAGAGCTTGAACGTCCTTTGCCAGATACTCTGCATTTTCTTTTAAGGTGAATGACCCAAGCTGAATAGCACTGGGGGCAGGAGAAGATTCGCTGGAAGGTGTGGAGCGAGCAGAAGAAGAATGAGAAGAAGAAGGCTGTGCAACTGAAACACCCGGCCCAAGAAACTCAGAGGGAAGAGGAAGCACATGGACTTGTGTTTCTTCCTCAGGATTCAGCAGGCGGGTTAGTAACACACTCTCTTTAGAAAGACGGATTTTGTACGTCTCCTGTTCCTCCTTCAGTCCCAGGGTTCCTGTGAGGGAATAGAGAAAGTAGAGCACTGTTTGTACCTCTCGACCTGTGTCCTCCCCTTCTTTCAGTAGACTCCTTGCAACACGAAGAGCATCGGAAGTCCGTTCTGTAACGGAAAAGAGTCGTGCCAGATGGAAGAGGGCACTCCACTTTTCATCGGGCTGGGTACTGAGGTTTGCTACAACCCGGGCCTGTTTTTCACTTTCTTCGTACTCGCCCAGTTCGTACAGGAGACAGGCAGACCGCAGAAGGAAGGGAAAAGAAGAAGGTTCAGGAAATTCTTCATAGGCAGCCTGATAGGATCGCTGCGCGGGTTCAAATGCACCTACCCGTTCCCAAAAAGATCCGAGGAGTCCCTGCACTCGACTCTTTTCTTCACGACTCTCTATTCGGGAAAGGGAGGTTTCCAGAAGTTTCCGAGCAAGGTCTATGTTTGAAGTAATGTCTACTGTATGCAGCAGGGTTTGTACCGCTGCGCTATCGAGCGACTTCCTTCCCTCGATCCATCGAGTATAGAGCTGTACTGCTTCTTCTATACTTCCTTTTTCTTCAAGTTTCTTTGCTTCTGCCAGCTCATCTCCGGGGAGTGCAGCAGCGAGAAAGAGCAAACCTGCCCAAACGATCCATCGTTTCATACACATTTACCGAGAAATGTATTTCCTTTTAGTTCAGTCAGTACGACCCAGCGGAATTTTCCTATCCACTCCTGCGGGCCGGGAACAACAACCATCTCGTCCCTCTCTGTTCTAGCGAGAAGTTCCGTATTTTTTATTTTCGACACTTCCTCCACCAGGACTTTAACCCGATGTCCGATTCGCTGTTCTTTATTTTCTTTTCCAATCCTCTTCTGAAGATCGATAATCTTGCCAAGACGTTCCAGTTTTACCGAACGAGGTACGGAATCTTCCATTTCGTAGGCCTGGGTTCCTTCCCGGGGATTATAGTAGTAGGTAAACGCATCGTCGAACCGCACTGTTTCCAGCAGGTTTACTGTGTCCAGAAAATCTTTCTCTGTTTCGCCCGGGAATCCTATGAGGATATCGGTTGTGAGAGAGATTTCTGGAATTCGATTACGGATCTTTTCTACCAGGTCCAGGTACTCTTCCCGGGTATACTTTCGGTTCATCCTCCTTAATATAGGGGAAGATCCGTGCTGTACGGGGAGGTGGAGGTGCTTGCAGAGTTGGGGAATTTCCTCCAAACAGCGGATCATCTCGTCTGAAAGGTCCTTAGGATGAGAGGTGAGGAAGCGAATCCACCCGATGTAGGGGAACTCTTTAACGATTCTTCGCAGAAGGCCTGGAAAATCAAGGAGAACCCCTTCCCTTTCATACCGGTAAGAATTTACATTCTGTCCCAGGAGGATAATTTCCTGTACCCCCTTTTGTTGAAGATCCGTTAGTTCCTGAAAGATCTCCTCTGGACTACGAGAGATCTCCCGGCCCCGTACGTAGGGGACAATGCAGTAGGAACAGAAGTTATTGCAGCCATGCATAATAGGGACAAAAGC
>JAGODW010000236.1 GCA_017998025.1 Spirochaetales bacterium | reverse complement strand
CGGGAGGGGATTCGGATAGAGGGCAGGATTCAGGGTAAAAAAGGCAGCGTCTTTTGATTGAGCAGAACCATTCTCTGGTTCGGCCGGGATCAGGATGTGAAATTGGCAGAGGTCATCGATCCAGTCTGTGTCGATCGGAAGGTCTTCCCCTCCGTGAAACATGCATAAAAGAGCGTAACGCAAAAAACCTGTACGGGAAAATCCCTTTCCCGGGGGAATATGCCTGAGGAACCCGTTGAGCCATTGACCTTCCCTGCAGGATACTATCAGCTCGTTTCCATGCATGGCCCTTAGTAGAAGCAAGATACGCTCAGCCGGAGTAAAGGTACAGAACTCCTTCCATACCGGCAGATCAGGAACTGCCCGGTTGTTTTTTATGCGGATCAACCCGAGAGCCTGGAATGACTGGAAAATCCGGGAAAATAGGGAAGGGTCGTTCTGGAAAAGGGGGAACACTTCGAACAATCTTGTTTCTATCTGTTTCCGGAGGGATCCATCCGCTTTCAACACGATTTCTTGATCCAGAAAAAAAGATAGGAGAGAGGATAGAAGCGTATCGTTCAGCAGCAGAGGAGGGGGCTGGGAAACACGGGCAGGCCGGGATGGAATTAGAAGCTCTGGATCGATTACCCGCTCTAGCAGGTCATCCTGCAAAAGGGGTGTAAGGGAAAACTCTTCCTCTGCTTCATCCCGAATCGCATAGATCAATAGCCGATCCTGGAGGTTCAACAGCTTGTTGTGAAGTTCGAGGTATCCGAACTCCCCTACCACAAGCCGGGAGAGAGCCTCCCGGGAGGGATGGGGAAGATAGAAGATTGCGGTAAGTAGAAGAGCGTCCGCCGGATCAATCAAGGCAAGGATCCGGGCCCGGGTATCCGGGTTTCGTAGGTACCCTTCGAGAGACTCCAGAAGGGTGTGTTTATTGTAGGGAGTTTTTAACTCTCCCAGATAGTTCCGGAGTAATTCGAAAAAAGCCGAATCAGGCAGTTTGAGAAAAGCCGCTTTCCAGCGTGAAAGCTCATCCTCCTGTATTAGAGGAGTTCGTCTGGATCCCATATTTCTATTGTATACTTATAGCCCTGTTCTGTAAGGAACTTTTGCCTGTGGGATGCAAAGGTTTCTTCCGTGGTGTAGCGGGAAACGATCGAGTAAAAGTAGGAGTTCCGTTTCTTCGGTCGCAGAATTCTTCCCAGCCGCTGGGCTTCTTCCTGCCGTGAACCAAAGGTTCCGGAAACCTGGATCGCCACCGATGCATCGGGAAGATCGATGGCAAAATTTGCCACTTTTGATACAACAAGACTCCGGATCGTTCCCCGTTTAAACTCACTGTAGATTCGTTCCCGTTCCGGATTGGGAGTTTTTCCCGTGATAAGGGGAGCGTTCAGTTCCCGCGCCAGTTCCGTAAGCTGGGCTACGTACTGACCAATGATCAGAACCGGTTCATCCGGATGATTCTGGAGCAGTTCTTTGCAGATAGGAACCTTGTACGGGTTCTCGCTGGCGATTCGGAACTTTCCCCGTTTATCTGCAATGGCATAGGAGAGGGCGAGATGTTCCGGCAGATCCACCCGAATTTCAATGCACTCTGCCTCTGCAATCCAGCCCCGGGCTTCCATCTGCTTCCAGGGTACATCGTACCGTTTGGGCCCTACAAGGGAAAAGACATCCGCTTCCCGGCCATCTTCCCGGATCAGGGTTGCGGTGAGCCCCAGACGGCGGACGCTTTGAATCTCGGCAGTAACCCGGAAAATAGGGGCGGGAAGGAGGTGCACCTCGTCGTAGATAATAAGACCCCACTTTTGTTCCCGGAAAATACGGAAATGGGGAAAGTCCCCTTCCTTATCCGGTCTCCAGACAAGAATCTGATAGGTACACACCGTTACCGGACGGATCGTTTTCATTCCCCCTGTATACTCTCCGATATCCTCGGGGGAAAGGGTGGTTTTATCCAGGAGTTCGTCTATCCACTGATGCACTGCAGCAACGTTGGTGGTCAGGATCAGGGTATGGGTTTGTAAGGCGGCCATCACCGCCATACCGATCACCGTCTTCCCCGCACCGCAGGGGAGTACGAGGGTCCCAAAACCGGTTCCCGGTTTCCCTTCTGCCAGGAATGCCTGAACCGCGTCCTGTTGATAGTCCCGGACAAGGAAGGATTTGCCCCGGGAAGAGAGGGGACGAAGTTCGAAATCCAGATGCTCTCCTTCTATCAGGGGCGCTTCGTCCTGAACCGGATACCCGAGGTGGATCATTTCCTGTTTGAAGGATCCCCGGTGTATCAGGGGAACGTACAGTTCCCCTCCCTTTAGAAGGTAGTAGGGTTCCAGTTTACGGGTGTGCAATACTTCTTCCCGGATAGCTCGATCCTCTATTTCCAGAAGGAGGAGATCTGAATCCTCCGAAAGCTTCAGGCGGACTTTCCCGAACCGTCCAAGGGTCTCACGGATCATTTCACAAACGTTGGCCGGGACAGGATAGCGGGAATGGGTGTGAAGAATTGTAACGATCCTCTCAGCATCGAGTCCTGCCGAAGCCGCGTTCCAGAGGGAAAGGGGAGAAATACGGTAGGTATGGATATGCTCCGGGGATTTCTCTAACTCTGCGAACATGGAAAGATCCGAACGGGCTTGTTCAAATCCAGGATCATGCACATCCAGAAGAAGAGACCCATCGCTCTGTACGATTAAGGCACGGGAAGAAGGAGGCAGGGTGTCCATCATAGCTTATGCCTGTATAGCATGAATCGGCCCCTTCGGGGAAGGCCGAATCCCGTTTTAGATTGAAATCTGTGTGAATTGCGATATACTGTTAAGTTAAGTAAAAGGCGATAGCAGTATATGAAAATTGGCAAGAAAGGGAAATTCCCGGTTTTCTGTGCTATTTTTACTGCATTTCTTATAGTTCTACCTATTAGCTGCAAACAGACTGCAGAATCTGTGGATTACAACGAGTACCTGGAAGCACCGAAATCCTTATCGCCGGAGAATGACATTTCTGTCTCTTCCCTTACTCCGTTGCTGGATTGGGAGGATGTGGATTCTGCAGCAGAGTATAGGGTACAGGTGAGAGAGAATTCTATTTTTAGTTCCTTGGCAGTAAGAATGCCAGATATATTAAACTAGATAAAGGGGGTAACGAAATGAAAATCAATAGAAAAGGAAGCATTATCGTTTTTCTTTGTGTATTAATTGTCGGTTCAGGAGTTACTTTATTTCTTAATAATTGTTCTAATCCTCTTACATCTGACAGTTCGGGCGATTCTACAGGTGGTGAAAATATTCCCGTGACCGGAGTGTCATTGAACAAGAACACAATAACTTTGGCAGTGCCTAAATCGGAGCAGCTTGTTGCAACGGTTAGCCCTGCTGATGCTTCAAACAAGACCATTATATGATCCAGTAGCGATACAGGAAAGGCAACAGTCAGCGCTACCGGAGTTGTTACCGCAGTTGCTGAAGGAACTGCGACGATCACAGCAACTACTGAAGACGGTGGTTTCAAAGCCGAATGTACTGTCACTGTTACCTTTATTAATGTGACCGGGATAGTCATTGATCAAAGCAGTCCCCAGTCCCTCATTATCCCAAACACACTCCAGCTTACCGTCACGATAAGCCCTTCTGATGCTTCAAACAAGACCATTATATGGTCCAGTAGCGATACAAGCAGAGCGACAGTTAACACTAACGGAGTCGTTACAGCGAGGGGAACGTCTAACGGAACTGCGACGATCACAGCAACTACTCAGGATGGAGGTTTTACAGCTCAGTGTACAATCAATGTAACCTTTATTCCTGTAACAGGCGTCGTCATAGACCAGAGCAGTCCCCAGTCCCTTAGTATCCCAAACACCCTCCAGCTTACTGCCACGATAAGCCCGCCAAATGCTTCAAACAAGATCGTTATATGGTCCAGCAGCGATACAAGCAGAGCGACAGTTAACAC
>JAGODW010000235.1 GCA_017998025.1 Spirochaetales bacterium | reverse complement strand
CTTAGTTTCCTCCCCTTCTCGGTTCAACAATCTTCGAACCGCCGTATCCTCTCTCTGTTCAACAAAAAGAAGGTACTCGGCTCTCTCTCCTTCTCCTGCAAGATACGGTGCAATAGGCATTCCCACCTCGTTGGACAGGTACACTGTTTCTCCTGCCCCCAGAATGCGGGAAACCAGAAATCCCAGAACCAGGCTAAGACCCAGTCTTTTCATAATCGGTCCATTTCATAATCCTTCCAATAGATTCTCCGTAAACTGACCCGCATCAAACGGAATTAAATCGGTGACTTTCTCTCCCACGCCTATAAAAGAAATAGGAATCCCCAGTTCTCCTGCAACAGCGATTACGATCCCTCCCTTTGCAGTTCCGTCCCACTTGGTAAGGATTACAGAGTCAACTCCCACCGCCTCGTGGAAAACTTCCGCTTGCCGCATTCCGTTCTGCCCTGTCACAGCATCCAGAATAAGAATCTTTTTGTAATTATCCGTCTGGATTTGCGATTTAATTACCTTGTCTATTTTCTGCAGTTCTCGCACCAGATTTGCACGGTTATGCATCCTTCCGGCTGTATCGGCAAGTACGAGGGTCTCTTTCCGTGCCCGCGCGCTCTCAAGGGTATCAAAAATAACAGCTCCAGGATCCGCTCCTGCCTTCTGTTTCACCACTCGAACTCCCATCCGCTCTGCCCATCTATCTATCTGTTCAATGGCTCCGGCACGGAAGGTATCCGCTGCAGCAAATACGATTCCGGACGCTTCCTCTGCCTGGCGGTAGTAGTGTGCAAGCTTAGCTAAGGTGGTAGTTTTACCTACCCCATTTACTCCCAGTACTAAGAATACGTTCAGCTGATCCCGAAAAAAAGGAATGGGTCCTGCCTGGATCAAAGCAAGAAGACTTTCTTTAAAAATACCCAGTGCTTCTTCCCGGGTATGAAGCCCTTTTTTTCGGATTTCTTCCTGAAGGTTTTTTACCAGTCGATGGGTAGTAGAGACCCCCACGTCTCCTTCGATAAGAAGATCCTCCAATTCATCAAAAAAGGACTGCTCTAACGAACCTCCATGAAAGAGCTCTTTTAATTTAGAACCTAAGAGTTTTAACATGCTCCTCTTCCTTTTAATCAGGGTTTCAGTCCGGATACCGTACGGACGCTTCTCCGATTCCGATATAATCAAACAATTTTACTACCGCATTGAATAATAGAGACCCACTTAAGAAGAGGCTCCCCAGGTAGCCATAGTAAACCCGGTCTAACCGTTCTGCCATTCTCCCGGCCTTATCCGAAGTGTCCCCATAGTTTGCTGTATACTGTATATACTGAAATGATTCATTTTCATAGTAACCATACAAAAAAATCGGCAGCGGGAGGGAAAGAACAAACCATCCTAAGGATCGGTAAAATTCCTCCCGCTTTTGCTCAATTCGATCTTTCCAGGGAACGATATCCTTGGGCAGCATAACCACCCGTTCCCCTTGCGTATCATCTGTGTGTTTTGTTTCCCAGGGAAACACGTACGATTTGTATCCCTCCTTTTCCAGCCGGCCGATCCACCCAGTACCCGGAGTTTCCACCGTAAGAGGGGTATTCCCCAGGCGTAAGGCTCCTAGATAGAGGACAGCTGCGTCCGGGAATGAACGGAGGAGAAACGCACTTACGGGTAAGGCTTCAAGGGGCACTGTGAGGATTTTTCGTTCCCCCGGGGAAAGGAAGATTTCTTCAGAAAAAAACTGATACCCCGGCCGATTCACTTCGATACGATACGTACCGGGAGGAATAAAGAATCGTCGTGCCTTGCCTATTCCTGCCAGTTCTCCGTTTATAAAGATCCCTGCATCCTTTGGTATTGCTTCCAGTTCCAGAATTGCCCATTCCCTTCCCACAAGGTGTATCGCAAGATCATCAAACAGCTGGTCTACCAGTATTTCAAACTCATGGAACCTCCCCATACTTTCACCCTGGAACAGGATGGTATTGGAGATTGCTCCATACAGAACAACGTTCAATGAATAGATTTCCGGGAAAACCTCTTCCACCTCTCCGGTAATCAGGTAATCCACTCCTGCAGAATCGCAGGCAGCCTTGTAGGTACCTATCGGAGAGGGGAGCAGATTCCCTTGCTTATTAACCTCTGATAGAACCAGAGGCTTTTCTTCTTCTGTCACAGGCACCTCCCCGGGGGTTAATGTCTCCAGGGTATGGAGTATTTGGTTACTTTCATGAATACGAGAGGTCAAATCAATATAGGAACTTTTCTCTTTGGGCCCCATTTCAGAAAAAGCAAGGAGATCCCGTTTCTTAACTAACTCGTCAAGCTTCTTTAATTCTTCCAATTTTTTTTCCCGGATCAATCCCCGGACGAAATCCTCCCGTTCCTCTGGACCGATCTTTTTTCTCTCCATCCCCTGTAACCGTTCTAAGAAAAGGCGAGCGATATTCTGTCCAATGTAGGAATAAACCGGAGAGCCTTCCTGTGGTACACGAAACTCAGTCACTCCTAACCGAAATTCTTCAGGTTCTTCAAAATGAACTTCTGGTTCTGTCCAACCACCCAGGGGTATAAGGGTAAAAACTAACAGTAATCCTGAAATTCGGAAACCCATCCCAGGTTCCTTCAGGAGACGAGGGCTTTACGGACAGCACTTACCAATCTATCCGGTAAAAAAGGTTTTACGATGAAATCTCTGGCTCCTATCTGGATTGCGTGTACGATCAGCTCTTCCTGACCCAGGGCACTGCACATGACAACCCTTGCTGTCGGATCCAGACGAATCAGCCGTTCTAACGTGGTAATTCCATCCAGCACGGGCATTACAATATCTAAAAGTACCAGATCCGGTTTGAACTGTTGATATATTCTAAGTCCCTCCTGGCCGTTCTCCGCTTCTACAATATAGGTATCGCCTGCTTCTTGTAAAATCTCGCGAATCACCTTTCGCATAAAGGGAAGATCATCCACCACCAATACCCGTGCTGCTGCCACGTTCTATGCTACCTTGTTGGCTTCCTGCCAGCTATGTCGAAGGTACGCTTCAATAAAATCATCGATATATCCATCCATTACTGCTTGAATATTGCCCACCTCGTACTTTGTACGATGATCTTTCACCAGATTGTAGGGATGAAACACATAGGAACGTATTTGATTCCCCCAGGATATATCCTTTTTTTCCAGGGCTTTTTCCGCATTCTTCTTATCCTGTTCCTCCTTGTAGTACTCATACAGACGGGATTTAAGTATCTTCATGGCAATAGCCCTGTTTTTTATCTGGCTCCGCTCATTCTGACATTGCACTACGATTCCCGTAGGATAATGGGTGATGCGAACCGCAGAATCCGTTTTATTTACATGCTGCCCGCCTGCACCTGAAGAACGGTACGTATCGATTCGCAGGTCTTCCGGTCGAATATCTACTTCGATATCGTCTTCAATTACTGGACTCGCATACACCGAGGCAAAGGAGGTATGACGCCGGGCGTTTGCATCAAAGGGTGAAATCCTTACCAATCGGTGAATCCCTGTCTCTCCTTTCAGATATCCGTAGGCGTAATCACCGGTAACCTGTAAGGTTACCGATTTGATTCCCCCCTCTGCCTCCAGCAGATCCAGCACTTCAACCTTATAGTTCTTCCGTTCAGCCCACCGGGTGTACATACGCAGGAGCATATTCGCCCAATCGCAGGCTTCTGTTCCTCCGGCTCCGGAATGAATCGTGAGAAAACTCGGAGCAATATCCAGTTCATCGCTTAACAATTCCATAATCCGTAAGTGCTCAAACTCTATCCGGATTGCCTCAAGGCTTTTTCGAATATCCTCCTCTAACGAGGGATCGTTTTCTTTTTTTGCCAGATCGTACAGGTCTCTCAATTCTTGTATCGATGCTATGAGGGACTGCCAGGGTTCAATCTTTTGCTTCAATCGCTTTAACCGGGTAAGGGCTTTTTCTGCCTTTT
>JAGODW010000234.1:1558-3963 GCA_017998025.1 Spirochaetales bacterium | reverse complement strand
CCGGTAATCGTTCTTTCTTCGCTTCTTCTTTATCCCGCTGCTCCAGACGATAAGTCTTCAACCTCTTCACCGGATCCAGCGGAAACGATCGTATATATAGCCAGAACCGGCACTAAGTACCATCGGGCGGAATGTCGCTTTGCAAAGTCCGGAATCCCTATCCTCTTAACAGAAGCACTGAACCAGCAGTACCTCCCCTGCGGGGTATGTAATCCTCCTTCACCGAATCTTACCCCTGCTCACAGCCCCGAGAACAAACCCGTTCCCCCTGTTCCTCCCACTTTAGAGAAGTCATCCAGTAGGGGAAGAGGCAGCCCCCAGAATTTATATCGGGTAGATCTGGCAAGATTAAAGAGCTATAAACAGGCAGATGTTTCCCACATGGCAATTGCCTCTGTAACGCAGGTGGTGGATGGAGATACGGTGAAAATATCCCTTGAGGGTAAACCGTATACAGTGCGGCTAATTGGAGTGGATACGCCAGAAACAGTAGCTCCTGGTAGACCGGTGGAACAATTTGGAAAGGAAGCTTCAAGCTTTACCCGTACCTCTCTCCAGGGAAAAGAGATACGCCTCGCCTTTGATTGGGATCTGTACGATCGGTACGGTCGTCTTCTAGCGTATATCTACCTTCTGGAGGGAACCTGTTTTAACGCGGAGCTGATCCGCCTCGGGTACGCCCACGCCTACACCCGCTATCCCTTCCAGTTTTTGAAGGAGTTTCGAGACCTGGAAGCCGAAGCCCGCAGAGCGAAGAGAGGATTATGGGGGAACCCATGAGAGACCTGATACAGATAGATGTACAGCATTTCTCATAGATAAATCCTTCTCTTTCTGATATAATTTTCAAATAATGCTGTTTCTAGAATTGATATATAACCTCTCCACTCTGGTAGCTCTCAGCGTTATTTCCGCATTCCTGGATGATCAAGTGGACCGGAACACGATACCCGGTCAGGTTCTTCAGGGAATCCTCTTCGGTACCATAGCTATTTTAGGGATGATGTTCCCTCTGACCCTTGAAAAGGGATTGATCTTTGACGGCAGAACCGTGGCTTTAAGTCTCTGCGGATTGTTCTACGGCCCAATTTCAGGAGGGATCGCTGCTCTCCTTGCAGGGATCTACCGGATTCTGCTGGGAGGGCCTGGCCTCTCTATGGGAATTATTACGATATTAACCTCTGCCCAGTTGGGAATCCTGTTCCATTTCTGGTATGTTGCAGAGAACACGTTCACCTTCACCAAACGCCATTTACTTATCCTGGGGATCCTTGTCCATGGAGCGATGCTTCTGTTTGACTTTCTCCTTCCTGAAGGAAGGGCGCTTCCTACCTTACGTACCACCGGGCCTACGATAGCGCTCATCTACCCCCTTGCTACCGTGCTAATCGGGAAAATCCTTATGGACCAGGTAGAGAAAAAGAAAACGCTGCAGGATCTACGATACGCAGCCCAACGGTACCGCATTACGCTGGAAAGTATTGGAGATGCGGTGATTACTACGGATACTGAGTGTAAAGTAGAGTTTCTAAACCCGGTAGCAGAACAGCTCACCGGATGGCCTCAGGAACAAGCTCGAGGGAAACCCTTAACAACCGTGTTCCGTATTGTAAATGAAGAAACCCGGCGCCCCGTAGAAAATCCGGTAAGCAGGGTTCTACAGGAAGGTATTGTGGTAGGTCTCGCCAACCATACCGTACTGATTTCCCGGGACGGGAGGGAGTATCCTATTGCGGATAGCGGTGCTCCTATTAAAGCACCGAACGGGAAAACCGAGGGGGTTGTCCTTGTCTTTCGAGACCAGACAGAAGAACGGAATCTTCTTAAGCAACTGGTTGAAAACGAACGAAAGTACCGCAGTCTTTTCCAGTCCACCAATGACGGCATTGCCCTTCATCAGCTGGTTACCGATGCATCCGGTCAACCTGTGGATTACATCATTCTGGACGTGAATCCCCTATTTGAAAAATTACTTGGACTGAAACGAGATACAGTGATTGGAAAGAAAGCAACAGTGGTATACGGCCAGGAACGGGCTCCTTTCCTTGATATCTATGCCCGTACTGCACAGACAGGAGAGTTGTATACATTTGAAGAATACTTTGCGCCGATGAGCAAACATTTTCATATTACGGTATTCTCTCCTGCTCCGGGACAGTTTGCCACAGTATTTCAGGACATCACAGAACGCAAAAAAGCTGCCCTTAAGGTTCTCCAGGAACTGGAAGAAAAGAAAATCCTCATACGGGAAATCCACCATCGGGTAAAGAACAACCTGCAGGTGATTCTCTCCTTCATCCGACTTCGGATAGCAAAACTGAACATACCTGCGGTACAACAGGAACTGTGTGAATTGGAGAACCGAATCCATGCGATGGCTCATGCCCAGGAACTGTTGTACGAAT